>NZ_VMMK01000042.1:8989-57536 GCF_013277255.1 Streptococcus sp. 2154 | reverse complement strand
GTAACCATACCTACGGCAAGGCGACGTTGGCGTGATTTGAAGAGATTTTCAAAGAGTATAAACAGAAAGGTAGAGCGCGTGTTCTAATTTGAACATGAGCGGAAAAACTTAGAAAGGAAGGGGAGTTCGGGTTTGAATTGAATCCGATCTACTCTTCTCAATATTATCAAAATTAAGAAAGGAATTGACCCCATCATAAAAGCAGTGGGAAAAGATAGTTGGTCTAGCGAGCATCGCTCACTGCGCCCCACTCCTATTTTCCCTTTGGCTTTTTAACGAGTTTGGTATCTTTCTCAATATAAAATATAAAAAAGAAAGGTAGAGCATGTGTTTTGATTTGAACACGAGCGGAAAACTTTTCTAAAAACTCAGAAGAGAAGGGGAGTTCGGGTTTGAATTGAATCCGGTCTAATCTTCTCAATATCATCAAAGTTAAGAAAGAAAGGAATTGACCCCACCCTAAAAGCAGTGGGAAAAAGATAGTTGGTCTAGCGAGCATCGCTCACTGCACTCAACTCCTATTTTCCCTTTGCTTTTTGACGGGTTTGGTATCTTTCTCAATATAAAATAAAGAAAGGTAGAGCGTGTGTTCTGATTTGAACACGAGCGGAAAACTTGGAAAATAGATAATCTGACTGAAAAATCAGGATTTCTCGTCAGATTCCTAATTTTCAGTCGTTTTCTTGTCGCTCTTTGTATCATAAATTATGTCTATCCATATTGCTGCTCAGCAGGGTGAAATTGCTGATAAAATTCTTCTTCCTGGGGATCCTCTTCGTGCTAAGTTTATTGCGGAGAATTTCCTTGAAGATGCTGTTTGTTTTAACGAAGTGCGTAACATGTTTGGTTACACTGGTACTTACAAGGGCCACCGTGTATCTGTTATGGGAACTGGGATGGGAATGCCATCTATTTCGATTTATGCGCGTGAGTTGATTGTTGACTACGGTGTGAAAAAATTGATCCGTGTGGGAACAGCAGGTTCTTTGAATGAAGATGTTCACGTCCGTGAATTGGTTTTGGCTCAGGCAGCTGCAACTAACTCAAACATCGTCCGTAATGACTGGCCACAGTATGATTTCCCACAAATCGCTAGCTTTGATTTGCTTGATAAGGCTTATCATATTGCCAAAAATCTCGGTATGACAACCCACGTTGGGAACGTTTTGTCATCTGATGTCTTTTATTCAAACTACTTTGAAAAGAACATTGAGCTTGGTAAATGGGGGGTCAAGGCTGTGGAAATGGAAGCAGCAGCTCTTTACTATCTGGCTGCTCAGCACCATGTTGATGCGCTAGCTATTATGACAATCTCTGATAGCTTGGTTAATCCAGATGAGGACACGACTGCAGAAGAACGTCAAAATACCTTCACCGATATGATGAAGGTTGGATTAGAAACCTTGATTGCTGAATAAAAGAGAACACAAAAGGAAGACTTTCTGGATGAAAATCTTCCTTTTTTAGTCATTCAGTCCATACTGTGACCTTAATGAAATGTTGCTCTACCGTCTATTTTTTAAGAGATTGCAAAAAACAATCAATCTCTGCTTGAGAATGGAGAATACGCATCTTTTCTGGGTAAGTATTGTTTAAATATTGGTATCTATCCTTAGCATTTTTTGTTCGACCATCCCAGAGAATCCAACGAATAAATTCCCAGTTGAATTGCTCGGGGCATCCCTTAGCCATGCTTTCTCTCACTTTTCCTCTGTATTTTAAATAGCGCTTAAAGGCTCTTAGCAAACAATTCCAAGCAGAGAAGTTTAAAAAGATGATCTGGTTAGCTTCCTGCATTCTTTCTTCGTAATAACACCAAGAATAATTACCATCGATGACCCAAGCTTCATGCTTGGTGAGAAAATTTTTCATCTCGGTTAACATCCAATCACGGTCACTGTCTTGCCAACCAGGTTGAAATTGGAGTGTGTCCATATGAAGTTTTGGGATGGAGTAGTAGAGAGATAACTTTTCAGCTAGCGTTGACTTACCAGCACCAGAATATCCGATAATTGCGATTTTCATTTTCTACCTTTTCCAATTTGGAGACAAAAAAACAGCCTCTATGGACTGTTTCTTATTTAGCAAGTTTAGCTGAAAGACGAGCTTTATCGCGGCTTGCTTTGTTTTTGTGAATCAAACCTTTAGTTTCTGCTTTATCGATAGCTGAGCTAGCAGCACGGAAAAGTTCTTCAGATGGGTTTGCTTCGAAAGCTTTGATAGCAGTACGCATAGCTGATTTTTGAGCTGAGTTCTTTTCGTTTTGTTTAACGTTCAATTCAGCGCGTTTGATAGCTGATTTAATGTTTGCCAATGTTCTTACCTCCATATTTACTAACTATACCATTATATCTGAAAACTTACGTTTTGACAAGGGAAAATTACTTTTTTAAGTAAATTTCATCGATTTCATGGTTCTTGCTTTTATGAAGAATCACTTCCGCACGATTTCTGGTTGGTTCAATATAATTTTGTAGATTTGTGAGATTGATACTGGTCCAGACCTGATGGGCAAAGGATTCCACTTCCCCAATCGGCATTTGTGTAAAACGATAATAGTAGCTATTAGGGTCGTTTTGGGCTAGGCTCAGCATTTTCAAGAAACGGTCCAGATACCAACTCTCAATATCATCCACTCCAGCATCTACATAGATGGAAAAGTCAAAGAAGTCAGTGATATAGAGACGATCGTTTTGTGGATTTTGAAAGACATTGATTCCTTCAACAATCACAAAATCAGCAGCTTTGACACTTTGTTTCTCTTCAGGTACGATGTCGTAGATTTCATGAGAATAGACAGGAATATCCACATCTTGTCCATTTTTGATGCAGTCCAAGAAGTTGAGAAGAGCTTCCATATCATAGCTTTCAGGAAATCCCTTACGATTTAAAATCCCTTGTTCAATCAAGGTCTGGTTGGGATAGAGAAAGCCGTCAGTTGTTACCAACTCAACCGTAGCATCTGTAAGTGTACGGGACAGTAGGATTTGAAGTAGGCGACTGGTTGTGGATTTTCCAACGGCAACACTCCCAGAAACCCCAATGATAAAAGGCTGGGATTTGCTTTCACGTTGAAGGAAAATCCCTTTTGAAAAGGCCAAATCATCCTTGGTACGCTTGTAAATCTGGATGAGATGGGCTAGGGGGAGATAGACATCGGTAACATCCTGCAAGCTAATCTGGTCATTAAAACTCTTGATGGATTCTAATTCCTCTTCTGTCAAAGGAGGTGTCGTCTTTCGATGTAAAGATTGCCAAGTCTGGCGACTGATTTTTTCAAAATGTAAAAATTCGTTGGTCATTTGTTTTCCCCTAGATATTTTGTCTATCATACCATAAAAAGTTAAAAAAATAAAGCGGTTTCTTGAATGTGGTAAGTCAATAGTATATAATATAAGTAGATAGAGGATGAACAATTTATTGATGAAGTAGGAGCTGCTTTCTACTGACTTATCAGCTATAAAGGGGGCTTTGGGGTTTATAACTTATAGGAGGTGTACTATGAAAATCTTGAAACGTTACCTATTGGAACTCTGTTTTATTTTAAGTTTTGCCTTACCTTTTATAAAAGGAGTCAATGCGGATAATGGTAGACGCTTTGTGGAAATCTATTACGGTTTTACTTTTTTGATGGAACATGCCATTGTAACAGCTGTCTTTATCTGTTCGCTTTTGATTGCTTTCTTCCTAAAAAAACGGTGGACGAAATGGCTTGCTGCTGGTAGTTATTTCTTTTTAGTTCTATGGATTGCGACAGAGGGTTATTTCGCTAGAAGATCGCTAGAAGATTTGATACGATTTTGGACAAGTTTGGAAATCCTGACACAAACTTATCAGTTGGGCTTTTATCTAAACATTTTGTTGGGAATTTTGTTGATGATTAAGCAATAGTAATCAAAATGCGTCTGATGATAGACAATAAATCTTGTGTTATGTGTTTTATCATGGCAATGATAGCTGTAGTCCTAGATGAAATACAAGTTGCTTATAAAAGTTGAAAGAGATTGAAGGGGAGCTATTGTAACGCACCTTCCTTCAATCTTTTTGTTTTATTCTGGATATGTAAACGATTTACAATTCGATCCAAAATATGATAGAATAGGGTTATGAATAAAATGTACTATGCAGAAAATCCTGACGCTGCTCACGACATTCATGAGTTGAGAGTGGACTTGTTGGGAGAAAAAATGACCTTTTTAACGGATGCGGGTGTTTTTAGCAAGAAAATGATTGACTTTGGAAGTCAACTATTGCTCAAGTGTCTTGAGGTCAATCAAGGAGAAACTGTCCTTGATGTAGGCTGTGGTTACGGACCTTTGGGCTTGTCTTTAGCAAAGGCTTATGGAGTTCAGGCGACCATGGTCGATATCAACAATCGTGCTTTGGATTTGGCACGACAAAATGCTGAACGAAATAAAGTAGAAGCGACGATTTTCCAGTCCAACATCTATGAACAAGTTAAAGGGAAATTTGACCATGTCATTTCAAATCCCCCTATCCGTGCGGGTAAGCAAGTGGTTCATGAAATCATTGAGAAAAGCAAAGATTTTTTGGAAACTGGTGGAGATTTAACAATCGTTATCCAGAAAAAACAAGGGGCCCCAAGTGCTAAGTCCAAGATGGAAGATGTCTTTGGCAACTGTGAAGTCGTCAAAAAAGATAAGGGATACTATATCCTTAGAAGTGTGAAAGAATGAGAGCAGTTGATTTAATCCAAAAAAAACGAGATGGTCAAGAACTGACTTCGAGTGAAATTGAATGGCTAGTTGAAGGCTATGTGTCAGGAACTGTTCCTGATTATCAGATGTCTGCCTTTGCTATGGCTGTTTATTTCAAAGGAATGACGACACGAGAAATCTCAGATTTGACTATGAAGATGGTTAAGACTGGTCAAGAGTTTGATTTATCAGCTATTGATGGGGTTAAGGTAGACAAGCATTCTACGGGTGGTGTTGGTGATAAGGTGACCTTGATTTTGGCTCCCCTTGTTGTTAGCTTCGGTGTACCTGTGGCAAAAATGAGTGGTCGTGGTCTCGGCCATACTGGTGGAACAATTGATAAATTGGAGTCCATTAAGGGCTATCAAGTAGAACGCAGTCAAGAGGATTTTATTCGTCAGGTTCAGGATATTGGAGTATCTGTCATTGGGCAATCAGACCAGCTGGTTAAAGCTGACAAGCTTCTCTACGCCCTTCGTGATGTGACCGCAACTGTTGACACGATTCCTTTGATTGCTAGTTCGGTGATGAGCAAGAAAATCGCGGCAGGAGCGGATGCTATTTTGCTAGACGTGACTGTCGGTGAGGGTGCCTTCATGAAGACGGTTGATGAGGCGCGTGAATTGGCTCAAACCATGGTGGAACTTGGTAAGGCAGTTGGTCGAAAGACGGTAGCAGTGATTACGGATATGAGTCAGCCCTTGGGACGAGCGATTGGAAATCGTCTGGAGATCCTTGAAGCACTGGAGATTTTACAAGGGCAAGGCCGTCAGGATATTACTCACTTCATATGTGAGTTGGCTCAAATTATGCTTGGTTTGGCAAATGTAAATAAAACAGTTGAAGAAGTTCGCCAACATCTTGAAAATGGTCAAGCACTGGCTAAGTTTGAGGAGATGGTCCAAGCCCAAGGTGGAGACTTGGAAGACCTCTATCGTCCTGTCAATGTTACCCATGTGGTGGAAATCCCTGCTCAGGAAACGGGTGTCATTTCAGCTCTTCCAGCAATGGAATTTGGGCTTTATGCCATGAGACTGGGGGCAGGCCGTGCAGTCAAGTCTGATGCCTTGGACTATGAAACAGGAATTGTTTTTGAAAAGAAGGTGGGAGATTCCGTTCAAAAGGGAGAAATTGTTGCAAAAGTATACACAAATGGAAAAATTTCTCCTCAGCTAGTTACAGATTTTCAAAAATATGTTAAAATAAATGATAGGGTGCAAAGTTTACGAGAAATTATAGAAATTATCTCATAAACCGCAGGAGAATCCGAATATGAAATTAAATAAATATATCGATCATACGCTTTTAAAGCAAGATGCAAAGGAAAAACAAATTGATAGTTTGTTGTCTGAGGCTAGAGAGTATGATTTTGCCAGTGTTTGCGTTAATCCGACCTGGGTTGAACATGCCAAAAAAGGGCTTGAAGGCACAGATGTCAAGGTCTGCACAGTAGTAGGTTTCCCTTTGGGGGCAACAACTTCAACTGTGAAAGCTTTTGAGACAAAAGAAGCTATCCAAAATGGTGCAGATGAGATTGATATGGTGATCAATGTTGGGGCTCTCAAATCAGGTAATTTAGCCTTGGTTGAATCGGACATCCGTGCTGTTGTAGAAGCAAGTGGTGACAAGTTAGTGAAAGTCATTATTGAAGCGTGCCTTCTGACAGACCAAGAAAAAGTTGTGGCTTGCCAATTAGCCCAAAAAGCTGGAGCTGACTTTGTCAAAACATCTACTGGCTTTTCAACTGGTGGTGCTACGATAGCAGATGTTCAACTAATGCGTGAAACAGTTGGAACTGAGATGGGTGTCAAGGCTGCTGGTGGAGCTCGTTCTTATGCAGATGCTCTAGCCTTTGTAGAAGCAGGGGCGACCCGTATCGGAACGTCAGCTGGGGTAGCCATTCTAAAAGGAGAATTGGCAGATGGCGACTACTGAGTTGATTGAACTGGCAATTGAAACCAGCAAACATGCCTATGTCCCCTATTCTCACTTTCCTATCGGAGCAGTTTTAGTAGCCAAAGACGGAAGTGTTTACACGGGAGTGAATATCGAAAATGCTAGCTATCCTTTGACCAATTGCGGTGAGAGAACAGCCATTTTTAAGGCTGTATCTGAAGGGCAAAGAGAATTTTCAGAGCTGATTGTTTATGGTCAAACTGAAAAACCGATTTCACCATGTGGTGCTTGTCGCCAAGTAATGGTCGAATTTTTTGAACAAGATCTAAAAGTGACCTTAGTCGCAAAAGATAAATCGACGGTCGAGATGACGGTCGGGGAATTACTTCCATACTCTTTTACAGACTTAAATTAGTCTGAGTCGCTCTCTGAGTGGCACGGTCCTTGCGGCCAACCAATCCATACTTGCAACATCGTTGCACATCTTATTTAGGAGGTTCAGTAATGAACAAGAAACAATGGCTAGGTCTTGGCCTAGTAGCAGTGGCAGCAGTTGGACTTGCTGCATGTGGTAACCGCTCTTCTCGTAAGGCAGATTCATCTTCTGATGTGAAGACAAAAGCAGCAATCGTCACTGATACTGGTGGTGTTGATGACAAATCATTCAACCAATCAGCTTGGGAAGGTTTGCAGGCTTGGGGTAAAGAACACAATCTTTCAAAAGATAACGGTTTCACTTACTTCCAATCAACAAGTGAAGCTGACTACGCTAACAACTTGCAACAAGCGGCTGGAAGTTACAACCTAATCTTCGGTGTTGGTTTTGCCCTTCACAATGCGGTTGAAGAAGCAGCTAAAGAACATTCTGACTTGAACTATGTCTTGATTGATGATGTGATTAAAGATCAAAAGAATGTTGCGAGCGTAACTTTCGCTGATAATGAGTCAGGTTACCTTGCAGGTGTAGCTGCAGCAAAAACAACTAAAACAAAACAAGTTGGTTTTGTAGGTGGGCAGGAGTCAGAAGTTATCTCTCGTTTTGAAGCAGGATTCAAGGCTGGTGTTGCGTCAGTAGACCCATCTATCAAAGTACAAGTTGACTACGCTGGTTCATTTGGTGATGCTGCTAAAGGTAAAACAATTGCAGCCGCACAATACGCAGCCGGTGCAGATATTGTTTACCAAGTAGCTGGTGGTACAGGTGCTGGTGTCTTTGCAGAAGCAAAATCACTTAACGAAAGCCGTCCTGAAAATGAAAAAGTTTGGGTTATCGGTGTTGACCGTGACCAAGAAGCAGAAGGTAAATACACTTCTAAAGATGGTAAAGAATCAAACTTTGTTCTTGTATCTACTTTGAAACAAGTTGGTACAACTGTAAAAGATATTTCTAACAAGGCAGAAAAAGGTGAATTCCCTGGCGGTCAAGTGATCGTTTACTCATTGAAAGATAAAGGGGTTGACTTGGCAGTAACAAACCTTTCAGAAGAAGGTAAAAAAGCTGTCGAAGATGCTAAAGCTAAAATCCTTGATGGAAGCGTAAAAGTTCCTGCAAAATAATGGATGGAAGTCATTTCTTAGGAAGCGGCCCTCGGCCGCTTTTTTAAGAGTTGAGACAAAGTCATTTTGTCTCAGTAAAGCTTGCTACTAGATAAAATAGCAAGTTTTATTGAAATAAAATAAGACTCTGAAAGGAAGAGCACATGGCACACGAAAATGTCATAGAGATGCGTGATATTACCAAGGTGTTTGGCGAATTTGTTGCCAACGACAACATCAACCTGCACCTACGAAAGGGTGAAATTCATGCACTTTTAGGAGAAAATGGGGCTGGAAAGTCCACGCTCATGAACATGTTAGCAGGACTTCTTGAACCAACTAGTGGTGAAATCGCGGTCAACGGTCAAGTTGTCAACCTCGACTCCCCATCTAAAGCAGCTGGCTTGGGAATCGGAATGGTTCACCAGCACTTTATGTTGCTAGAAGCTTTCACGGTGGCTGAAAACATCATTTTAGGAAGTGAATTGACTAAAAATGGTGTACTAGATATTGCTGGAGCTAGCAAAGAAATCAAGGCTCTTTCTGAACGTTATGGCTTAGCTGTGGACCCTTCTGCCAAGGTGGCAGATATCTCAGTTGGAGCCCAACAACGTGTAGAAATTTTAAAAACCCTTTATCGGGGAGCTGATATTCTTATTTTTGACGAACCAACGGCTGTTTTGACTCCATCAGAAATTGATGAATTGATGGCTATTATGAAAAATCTTGTCAAAGAAGGAAAATCAATTATCTTGATTACCCACAAGTTGGACGAGATTCGCGCAGTTTCTGACCGCGTTACAGTTATCCGTCGTGGGAAATCAATTGAAACCGTCAAAATTGCAGGGGCTACTAATGCTGATTTGGCGGAAATGATGGTAGGACGTTCTGTTTCCTTTAAAACAGAGAAGCAAGCCTCTAAACCAAAAGAAGTGGTTTTGTCTATCAAAGACTTGGTGGTTAATGAAAACCGCGGTGTCCCGGCTGTGAAAAATCTATCCTTGGATGTTCGTGCTGGAGAGATTGTTGGGATTGCGGGGATTGATGGAAATGGTCAGTCTGAACTGATTCAAGCCATCACAGGTCTTCGCAAGGTTGAATCTGGGAGCATCGAGCTAAAAGGAAATTCAACTGTAGGCTTGCACTCACGACAAATTACAGAGTTGAGTGTTGGGCATGTTCCAGAAGACCGTCACCGTGATGGTTTGATTTTGGAAATGATGATTTCTGAAAATATTGCCCTTCAAACCTACTATAAAGAACCACATAGTAAAAATGGAATTTTGAACTATTCAAATATTACTTCTTATGCTAAAAAGCTAATGGAAGAGTTTGATGTTCGTGCTGCCAGTGAATTTGTTCCTGCAGCTGCACTCTCAGGAGGAAATCAACAAAAAGCAATTATTGCTCGTGAAATTGATCGAGATCCTGATCTCCTTATCGTCAGCCAGCCAACTCGTGGGTTGGATGTCGGTGCCATTGAGTATATCCACAAACGCTTGATTGAAGAGCGTGATAATGGGAAGGCTGTCCTTGTTGTCAGCTTTGAACTAGATGAGATTTTAAACGTCTCAGACCGTATTGCCGTTATCCACGATGGTAAGATTCAAGGTATTGTATCACCAGAAACAACCAATAAACAAGAACTTGGTGTCTTGATGGCTGGTGGAAACTTGGGAAAGGAGAAGAGTGATGTCTAAAAAATTACAACAAATTTCGGTTCCCTTGATCTCTGTCTTCCTTGGAATTTTACTTGGAGCCATTGTCATGTGGATCTTCGGCTATGATGCTATTTGGGGCTACGAAGAATTGTTCTATACAGCCTTTGGTAGCCTGCGTGGGATTGGAGAAATCTTCCGTGCAATGGGGCCTTTGGTCTTGATTGGTCTTGGATTTGCTGTTGCCAGTCGTGCAGGTTTCTTTAACGTTGGGCTTCCTGGTCAGGCTTTGGCAGGTTGGATTTTAAGTGGTTGGTTTGCCTTGTCGCATCCAGATATGCCCCGTCCCTTGATGATTCTAGCAACCATCGTGATTGCCTTGATTGCTGGTGGGATTGTCGGAGCGATTCCGGGTATTCTGAGAGCTTATCTAGGGACGTCAGAGGTTATCGTCACCATCATGATGAACTACATTGTCTTGTATGTAGGGAATGCCTTTATCCATGCCTTTCCTAAAGAATTCATGCAAAGTACAGATTCGACCATTCGTGTCGGGGCTAATGCAACCTATCAGACACCTTGGTTATCTGAATTGACTGGTAACTCACGGATGAATATTGGTATTTTCTTTGCCATCATTGCCGTTGCAGTTATTTGGTTTATGCTCAAGAAAACGACTCTTGGTTTTGAAATCCGTGCAGTTGGTCTTAATCCACATGCTTCAGAATATGCTGGTATTTCTGCCAAACGAACAATTATCCTCTCAATGATTATCTCAGGTGCCTTGGCAGGTCTTGGTGGAGCTGTTGAAGGACTAGGAACCTTCCAGAACGTCTATGTTCAAGGGGCATCATTAGCTGTCGGATTTAACGGGATGGCGGTTAGTCTGCTTGCGGCTAACTCACCAATCGGTATTCTCTTTGCAGCCTTCCTATTTGGCGTTCTACAAGTTGGAGCCCCAGGTATGAATGCGGCGCAGGTACCGTCTGAGCTTGTCAGCATTGTAACAGCGTCTATTATCTTCTTTGTCAGTGTTCATTACCTTATCGAACGCTTTGTCAAACCGAAAAAACAAGTTAAAGGAGGTAAGTAAAGATGTCTATTACAACCTTGCTCACCCTCTTGGTGTCTTCTATGCTGATTTACTCAGCACCCCTCATCTTTACAAGTATCGGCGGTGTTTTCTCTGAACGTGGTGGTGTGGTAAACGTCGGTCTTGAAGGAATTATGGTTATGGGTGCCTTTTCTGGAGTTGTCTTTAACCTTGAATTTGCAGAACAATTTGGAGCAGCAACTCCATGGCTATCTTTGCTAGTTGCAGGATTGGTTGGTGGTGTCTTCTCTATCATCCACGCAGCAGCGACGGTTCATTTCCGTGCAGACCATGTTGTCAGCGGTACGGTATTGAACTTGATGGCGCCTGCCTTAGCTGTTTTCTTGGTTAAAGTTCTTTATAACAAAGGACAAACCGACAACCTAAGTCAGACTTTTGGACGCTTTGATTTCCCAGTCTTGGCAAATATCCCAGTTATCGGTGATATCTTCTTCAAGTCAACTAGTTTACTTGGTTATCTGGCGATTGCCTTCTCATTCCTTGCTTGGTTTATTCTCTTTAAGACTCGCTTTGGTCTTCGTCTTCGCTCTGTCGGTGAACATCCTCAAGCAGCGGATACCTTGGGAATCAATGTCTACAAGATGAGATATTTAGGGGTTATCATTTCAGGTTTCCTAGGTGGAATTGGCGGAGCGATTTATGCTCAATCCATCTCAGTTAACTTCTCAGTGACAACTATTGTTGGACCTGGATTTATCGCTCTTGCTGCGATGATTTTTGGGAAATGGAATCCAATCGGAGCCATGCTATCTAGTCTCTTCTTTGGGCTTTCACAAAGTTTGGCTGTTATCGGTTCTCAATTGCCGTTCCTACAAGGAGTGCCTACGGTTTATCTTCAAATCGCACCTTATGTTTTGACCATTCTTGTCTTGGCAGCCTTCTTTGGAAAAGCAGTTGCACCAAAAGCAGATGGTATTAACTATATCAAATCAAAATAAGCATACAAAAAACGTCAGTACAGAACTGGCGTTTTATTTTTTAGGATGTTGGTTGGTTAAGTTCAATCCCCAAGGGACTAAATTTTCAGTTTTATTTTGGATGCGTGTGATATTATCCTTATGTCGAATGATAATCAAACTAGCAAGTGCTAGGATAATAGCGATGAAGAGAGGGTCATAGTGACTCAGGATAAAACCAAAAAGTGGAAAGAGTAGAACTCCGATAACAGCTGCGATAGATGCTGTGACACTGGAAAGTGAAATCATACTGCCTAGATAGAGGGTTCCAAAGAAAACAACTGCTAGGTAGAGACAGAAGACAGGCGCAAATCCAAAAATCACTCCAGCACTGGTTGCGACAGCCTTGCCACCCTTAAATCCTGCAAAGATAGGGAAGGTATGGCCGATAACAGCCAAAAGTCCAAAGATGAGAGGAGAAACGCCTTGCAGATGAAACATAATCGGAAGAAGCGTTGCTAGGGTTCCTTTGAAAAAGTCAATCACAAAGGTTGCCATACCAGCTTTCTTACCTAAAATGCGGAAGGTATTGGTCGTTCCAGTGTTACCAGAACCATGCTCACGTAGATTGATTTGAAAGAATACTTGTCCAATCCAGAGACCAGACGGAATCGAACCCAGCAAATAGGCTAGGATTAATAAAACTATTGTAATCATACTCCTATTATATCATGAAATGGAGAAGAAAGGCAGAGAATCTCTTCTGAAATTGTCACAGCGGAGAAAGAAAAATTTTGCAAAATCCTTGGAAAACCTGTAGAATAGTAAAGATGAACGAATAGGAGGTTCCTTGTGTCAAAAAAGGAAATCAATATTAATAATTATAATGATGATGCCATTCAGGTGCTAGAAGGGTTGGATGCGGTCCGAAAACGTCCAGGGATGTATATCGGATCGACCGATGGCGCTGGGCTCCACCACCTAGTCTGGGAAATCGTCGATAATGCAGTTGATGAGGCCTTGTCTGGATTTGGTGACCGTATTGATGTGACCATCAATAAAGATGGGAGTTTGACTGTACAAGACCATGGTCGTGGGATGCCGACAGGTATGCACGCTATGGGAATTCCAACCGTTGAGGTTATCTTTACCATTCTCCACGCAGGAGGGAAATTCGGTCAAGGAGGCTATAAGACATCAGGTGGACTTCACGGGGTAGGCTCTTCTGTCGTCAATGCTCTTTCTAGCTGGTTAGAAGTAGAAATTACCCGTGATGGGGCAATCTATAAGCAACGTTTTGAAAATGGGGGAAAACCTGTCACGACTCTGAAGAAAATCGGTACAGCTCCCAAGTCTAAAACAGGTACCAAGGTTACGTTTATGCCTGACGCGACTATCTTTTCTACGATAGACTTCAAGTACAATACCATTTCAGAACGCCTCAATGAGTCAGCCTTTCTCTTGAAAAATGTGACCTTGTCTTTGACAGATAAGCGAACAGATGAAGCGATTGAATTCCACTATGAGAATGGGGTACAAGACTTTGTTTCTTATCTGAACGAAGACAAGGAAATCTTGACGCCAGTTCTTTACTTTGAAGGGGAAGACAATGGTTTTCAAGTGGAAGTGGCCCTCCAGTATAATGATGGATTTTCAGATAACATTCTGTCCTTTGTTAATAACGTTCGTACCAAGGACGGTGGAACACATGAGACTGGACTTAAGTCTGCCATTACCAAGGTTATGAACGACTACGCGCGTAAGACGGGACTTCTCAAGGAAAAAGATAAAAATCTTGAAGGTTCCGACTATCGTGAGGGACTAGCGGCCGTTCTTTCTATCTTAGTTCCTGAAGAACATTTGCAGTTTGAGGGCCAGACCAAGGACAAACTTGGAAGTCCACTAGCGCGTCCTGTTGTGGATGGCATTGTGGCTGATAAGTTGACCTTTTTCCTTATGGAAAATGGGGAATTGGCTTCTAACCTCATCCGCAAGGCTATCAAGGCCCGTGATGCTCGCGAAGCGGCACGTAAGGCGCGTGATGAGAGCCGAAATGGGAAGAAAAATAAAAAAGACAAGGGCTTGTTGTCTGGTAAATTAACACCAGCCCAGTCTAAGAATCCTGCTAAGAATGAACTCTATCTAGTCGAGGGGGACTCTGCCGGTGGTTCTGCCAAACAAGGCCGTGACCGCAAGTTCCAGGCAATCTTGCCCCTTCGTGGTAAGGTTATCAATACAGCCAAGGCCAAGATGGCGGATATTCTCAAAAATGAAGAAATCAATACCATGATTTATACCATCGGTGCGGGTGTTGGAGCAGACTTCTCTATTGAAGATGTCAACTATGACAAGATCATTATCATGACCGATGCGGACACCGATGGTGCCCATATCCAGACCTTGCTCTTGACATTTTTCTATCGTTACATGCGTCCCCTAGTTGAGGCAGGACACGTTTATATCGCCCTTCCGCCTCTTTACAAGATGTCCAAAGGCAAAGGCAAGAAAGAAGAAGTAGCCTACGCATGGACAGACGGAGAACTTGAAGAACTCCGCAAGCAGTTCGGTAAAGGAGCAACACTCCAACGATATAAAGGTCTTGGTGAGATGAATGCAGACCAGCTCTGGGAAACAACTATGAATCCAGAAACTCGCACCCTCATCCGTGTCACTATCGAAGACCTAGCACGCGCAGAACGCCGCGTCAATGTCCTCATGGGGGATAAAGTCGAACCACGACGTAAGTGGATTGAGGACAATGTCAAGTTTACGCTGGAAGAAGCGACAGTGTTTTAATGAAAGAAAATAATATGTTAGTAAACTGGAAATTAGAGTCGGATGTGAATGACTATGTGAAAAAGCAGTTTGAAAATCTTGGTTTGAAAAAATTGCAGGATTATAATGAAGAATCTGCTATGAGTGCTTATCTCAAAGAGGCGCTTAAGGGAGCGGCTAAGACGCAAACTAAGACTAATTTTGGAAAACCAGATTTTCATATTGAAAAATACAAACAAGTTCCTATCTTGATTGAAAACAAACTCAAATTATCTAAGCTAGTTGCTCAAACAAAGGACGGTATTAAGTTTGATGATAAATCAATTAGTGATTTTGCGGTGAATGGGGTTTTGCATTATGCGAGGGCAGTTATTGATAGTGGTAAATATCATGAAGCCGTCGCAGTTGGTGTTGCAGGTGATAACGAAGAAAATGTGACTATCAAAGTTTATTATGTCTTTGGTTCTGCTCCTAATGCCTATAAAGAGCTATCAAAGGTAACGACTTTTGATTTTTTGGAAAATGAGTCCACCTTTGAGATATTCTACAAAGATGCTGTTTTGAGCGAAGAAGAAAAACACCAAATTCTGATTGATAGTCAAGCGACCTTGCAAGGCTATGCTAAAAAGCTCAATAAATTGATGCACAACCATAATATCACAGCTCCTCAACGGGTGCTTTATGTGTCTGGTATGCTATTATCTATGCAGGATATCGTAGATTGTAAGGGCAAAAAGGTTGATGAGGGCTTAATACCTGACGATTTAAAAGGTGTGCAGTCTGAAACCAAGCGTGATGGTAAGAAAGTTGTTGATCAAATCAAGGCTTTCCTAGATGAACGTGAAATCAATGAAGATAAGAAAACTCTCATGTTGGCTTCTTTTGGAGAAATTTCCAAAGATAGCCAGCGTGACGAGTTGATTACCAATGACAAAGAAGTAGCACAACTTCTCCCTCAAAAGGAAAATTCTGTTACCAAGCAAATCTTCACTTTTATCTATGAGAATATTTTCAAGTCCATTGATGGTTTGGGTGGACATATCGATATTATGGGGGAGATGTACTCCGAATTTCTAAAGTATGCTTTGGGAGATGGAAAAGAAATTGGTATTGTTCTGACCCCTCCTTATGTTACCAAAATGATGGCGCAAATTCTGGGGATAACAAGTGAGAGCAAGGTTATGGATTTGGCGACTGGTTCAGCTGGTTTCCTCATTTCAGCGATGGAGTTGATGATAGATCATGCAAATATCAGTTTTGGGAAGGGGACTTCTCGAGCCAACGAGGAGATTGCGAAGCTCAAGAAAGATAACCTGCTAGGAATAGAACTTAATGCAGAGATGTATACCTTAGCGACAACCAATATGATTCTTCGTTGAGATGGATCTAGTCGAATTGAAAAAGGTTCTGCATTCAATCGTCCTGAGAGTCTGTTTACGGATTTTAAAGCTAATCGTGTCTTGCTGAATCCCCCTTTCTCTTATGAAGAAAATGGTCTTCCTTTTATAGCCTATGGTTTGGATAAGATGGAGCGTGGTGGCCTAGGTGCCATTATCATTCAAGATAGTGCTGGTTCTGGTAAGGCAACAAAGACAGCTAAAGCTATTTTGAAAAAGCATACCCTACTTGCTTCTATCAAAATGCCTGTTGACCTTTTTGTTCCCATGGCAGGAGTCCAGACTTCTATCTACATTTTTAAGGCTCATGAGGCACACGATTACGACCAGACGGTTAAATTTATTGACTTTAGAAATGACGGTTTTAAACGTGCTAAGCGAGGTATTTCAGAGGTTGATAATCCTATCCAGCGTTACCAAGATGTGATTAAAATTTATAAGGCTGGAAAGAGAGCGGAAGTGAGTAAAGAACTTTGGGATTTAGATGCTATCTTTATTGAGGACTTTATCACTGACAAGGGTAATGATTGGAATTTCGAACAGCACTAGATCATTGATACAAAACCAACCTTGGATGATTTTAAAAAGACTGTTACTGACTACTTAGCTTGGGAAGTGGAACAACTCCTGAAAAACAAGGGGGAAGATAGCTCAAAAAAAGCCTAAGCCCTCGCCTTCAAAAATTGGAAGAGGAATTTGAAGCAAGTGGGGGCGAGTGGAGAGAGTATCGGATAGGAGATTTATTTGGTAATATTGTTCAGGGTTCCCGTCTAACGAAAGCAGATCAGATAGATGGCCTTTTACCATTTGTGATGGCAGGAGTGACTAATACGGGTGTCGTTAGACATATTGGGAATAAGATGACTATTTTTCCAAAAAATTCTCTGACTATTGATATTTTTGGAAATGTTTTTTATCGAAATTATGAATTTAGCGCATCAGATGATGTGGGTGTCTACTGGAATGACGAAGAGTATAGTGAACACTCCATGTTATTTTTAGCATCTTCAATTCAAAAATCTTTAGTTGGTAAATTTGATTTTGGAAATAAGCTACGCTCTTCTAAATCTCATGACCTCCTAGTTAAACTTCCAACTCTCAATAACAAATTAGCATTTTCATACATGGAAAGCTACATCAAAGCGCTCGAGTCTGAACGCATCGAGACGCTCGAGTCTGAACGCATCGAGACGCTCGAGTCTTATCTAACTGTAACAAATCTTAGGGATTATCATCTTACAAAAAATGATGAAAAAGTACTTGACAAGTTTGCAAAACTTTCCGATACTAAGAGTAGAGGAGTCGGAGGTATTCCAACTTTCTCAGGTCTTTAACTTATCCAGTAGTAAAAAGAAATTCAATGCAAATATGATTGAGTTTGGAGGAAAGTTTCCTTATGTAGCTCGTGGAGATAGTAACAATGGGATTCGAGGTTATATTACAGAGAGTGAAGAATTTCTCAATCCTGCCAACACAATTAGTTTTGGTCAAGATACGGCAACGATGTTTTATCAAAAAGAACCCTATTTCACAGGAGATAAAATTAAGGTATTGCGCACTAAAGAAGTAGAATTGGATAGGTATAAAGCTCTTTATTTAATTACTTCATTAAGAAAGAGTTTCTCTACATTTAGTTGGGGAAGTAGCTCTTTTAATGAAAAAGTATTAAAAGAGACAGATGTTAAGCTTCCTATCAAAAATAATCAAATCGACTATACATTTATGTCTGACTTTGTTCGAGCAGTGGAGAAATTAGTTATCAAGGATTTAGTCATCTGGGCTGACAAAAAAATTGCTGCGACTAAGGAAGTAGTAGCAAGATAGTTCAGTATATCTGTCCTTTTTAGGGAGTAGCTGTCCTAATTTTTAGGCAGTTTTTCCCTAAAAAGGACAAGTTGAGTTTTGATAATAGCTATTTATTTACACCTTACAAAAAGTTTACATTGAAAAAAGTAAGAAGGAGGATCCAGTAAATGGAGAATAAGAAACCTAAAGGAGCTGCAAAGATTAGATTGTTCAAAATAAGTCATGCAGAGTATGGGAAAGTACTTGATGTGTTGGATGCGAAAACATCTATTTTGGATGTAAGAAATATGATTTGTAATAGAGAGCCTGATTATGAGTATTTTATTCCAAAAGTGATATTTTCATTGGACAAAGAGGCTAAGGAAAATGGTTTCTATTTTAGCGGACTCAACGGAGATTTTGCTTACTTACCAAGGGTTACTACAGACATTGTAGAGTTTAAGTTGCCAGATGAACTGAAAGAACATATTGCTAAAGGGCACCCTGTTTTCTATACAAAATGGCGTTAATAAGGGGAAGATATGGTATTGGAAAATAAACTAGGCATTACAAACTCAGCCCAGCTGGCAGATGCAGAAGAAAAACTGACAAAAAAACAAGCCGCCCTGCTTTTTCAGACAGGAGACTTGTTCAAGATGGAAGTTGGGACATTTGCAGGGCTGTCAGCTATTCACCACTATCTTTTTTCAGGTATCTATGATTTCGCTGGAAAAATCCGTGATGTCAATATTGCAAAGGATAACTTTCAATTTGCCCCCCGTATTTTTTTAGAGCAATCCTTGCAGTATATTGACAAACTTCCTCATGATAATTTTGATCAAGTAGTTGATAAGTATGCGGATATGAATATTGCCCATCCTTTCCGTGAGGGGAATGGACGCGCAATGCGGATTTGGCTAGATTGTATGCTTCGTCAGAAACTGGGCAAAGTGGTAGACTGGAATGCTATAGATAAGGATGAATACCTGAATGCCATGAAGCGTAGTGCAGTATCGACTGGAGAACTCAAGTATTTGCTCCTCAATAACTTGACGGATGACCTTACTCAGACCAGTTTCTTTAAGAGAGTAGATGCTTCATACTACTACGAAGGATACAGTCTTTACAAGACAGGGGAATTATAGTATAAAAACTATCCAGTAAGAAGAATCAGACGCTTGGTAACCTATAAAATGAGAAGGTGCTGACATGAGAATTGAAACAGAAATGCTAGATCTGATTTTACAAACTGCCAAAACTTTACAAGTTAAAGCTATCGCCATGTCTGGTTCACGGACAAACCAAAAGGTTCAAACAGATGAATTTCAAGACTATGACGTGGTCTATATCGTGGATGATTTAGATAATCTGACGAGTGACCTTTCTTGGCTAGATCAGTTTGGCAAACGCCTGATTGAACAGCATGTCCAGCTTGACCATCGTCGTCTCTACCTCATGCTCTTTGAAGATGGCAATCGTATCGATTTGACTCTTTGTCCTAAAGAACACATTCAAGAATGGGTGGACAGTGAAGCAGGATTCACTGTTTTAGAAGATAAGAAGGGCTTGTTTGAGTCCTATTCTCCCAGTCCAAAGCGTTTCTGGATACATCCAGCTACTGAGACAGATTTTAAAAATTCCTGCAATGAATTTTGGTGGGTGTCATCTTACGTGGTTAAAGGGATTTGTCGGAATCAGCTCATCTACGCGATTGACCATCTTTACGGCATTTGTCAGCAAGAATTCTTGAAAATTTTGGCTTGGCAGGTAGCAAGTGATAGGGGGAAAGTAGACGTCGGCAAGAATTATAAGCATCTTTTTAACTATTTACCTGCTGAGCAAAAGAAGGAATTCTCAGATTTGCTTGATTTTTCAAGTATAGATAAAATCACTCAGTCTTTATTGACTACGATGCAACTTTTCCATAGAGAAGCTCAAAGACTTGCTCAAAAGCTGGGCTTTGACTACGATAAAGAAGTGGCTGAGAAGATGATTGAGTATGCTGAGGAAAGAGTGAAGAAGTTTGGGAATAACTGGAAAAATGAAAAAGCGAGAGGAGAAGACTCATGATTGAAAAAGTGGAACGCCTCATTACAGAGATTAATCGTATTCATCGAGAATATTCTAAAGATTATTTTGAAACGGGTAAGGTGGAAAAAATAAATCTCAAGCATACCTTTTCAAAAGTTCCGACTAAAGCGATTTTGTCCTACCGTCTGAATTTACATGAGTCAATTAATGATTATCTGATGAAAGCGGATGTCCAAGATATTGCCTATGTTTATCGTGTCAAAACTTCTGAGTCTATTTTAGATAAAATTACACGTTTTTCAGAGCGTCAAGAGGGCTATCCTGTGAATTCAATTCTTAATGATATTTTTGGTGCTCGTATGATTTTAAGTTCCAAAGAGATAGCTCAAGTCATGGATAAATTAGATGATTGGCAAGAGATTTACGGACTAAAAAACTGGTATTTACGTGATAAAGATGGCTATGTCGGTATTCATATCTATTTTAAAAATAAAAGTAATTTTTACTATCCATGGGAACTTCAACTTTGGGATAGGAAAGATGTAGATAGCAATATCGCCAGTCATATCAAGTATAAACGAGGATTTGTGAAGTAGACATTTTAAGTGGAAATGACGATACAGGAATTGGATGGAAGTGACTTACTCTATATTTTTTCTTTTTCCATAGTATTTACTCTACATTCTTCGAAAGGAGTTAAACGCGCCCTGAATGCTATGTGAAATTTCTTATTAACTGAAGCAACGCATTTTAAACACATTAAACTACAGAAAGGGTCGTTTGGTTATTTGTAGTAACTGAACACGGGACTAATTTCCGTAAAATATCCTTTATTCTACAAAACCTACTCTACATTCTTTGAAAGGAGTTGAACACGCCCTAGATACTGTGTGAAAAAGATAAATTCTCTTGTGAGCATCGCTAACTGCAAGAATTTTCTATTTTCAATTGGTATTTTACGGGCTTTATATCCTATGTCTAACATTCAAAACATGTCCCTGGAGGACATCATGGGAGAGCGCTTTGGTCGCTACTCCAAGTATATTATTCAAGACCGGGCTTTGCCAGATATTCGTGATGGGTTGAAGCCGGTTCAGCGCCGTATTCTTTATTCTATGAATAAGGATAGCAATACTTTTGACAAGAGCTACCGTAAGTCGGCCAAGTCAGTCGGGAACATCATGGGGAATTTCCACCCACACGGGGATTCTTCTATCTATGATGCCATGGTTCGTATGTCACAGAACTGGAAAAATCGTGAGATTCTAGTTGAAATGCACGGTAATAACGGTTCTATGGACGGAGATCCTCCTGCGGCTATGCGTTATACTGAGGCACGTTTGTCTGAAATTGCAGGCTACCTTCTTCAGGATATCGAGAAAAAGACAGTTCCTTTTGCATGGAACTTTGACGATACGGAGAAAGAACCAACGGTCTTGCCAGCAGCCTTTCCAAACCTCTTGGTCAATGGTTCGACTGGGATTTCGGCTGGTTATGCCACAGACATTCCTCCCCATAATTTAGCTGAGGTCATAGATGTTGCAGTTTACATGATTGACCACCCAACTGCAAAGATTGATAAACTCATGGAATTCTTGCCTGGACCAGACTTCCCTACAGGGGCTATTATTCAGGGTCGTGATGAAATCAAGAAAGCTTATGAGACTGGGAAAGGGCGCGTGGTTGTTCGTTCCAAGACTGAAATTGAAAAGCTAAAAGGTGGTAAGGAACAAATCGTTATTACTGAGATTCCTTATGAAATCAATAAGGCCAATCTAGTCAAGAAAATCGATGATGTTCGTGTTAATAACAAGGTAGCTGGGATTGCTGAGGTTCGTGATGAGTCTGACCGTGATGGTCTTCGTATCGCTATCGAACTTAAGAAAGACGCTAATACTGAGCTTGTTCTCAACTACTTATTTAAGTACACCGACCTACAAATCAACTACAACTTTAATATGGTGGCGATTGACAATTTCACACCTCGTCAGGTTGGGATTGTTCCAATCTTGTCTAGCTACATCGCCCACCGTCGTGAAGTGATTTTGGCGCGTTCACGCTTTGACAAAGAAAAGGCTGAGAAACGTCTCCATATCGTCGAAGGTTTGATTCGTGTGATTTCGATTTTGGATGAAGTCATTGCTCTTATCCGTGCTTCTGAGAATAAGGCGGACGCCAAGGAAAACCTCAAAGTTAGCTATGATTTTACGGAAGAACAGGCTGAGGCTATCGTAACTTTGCAACTGTACCGTTTGACCAATACCGATGTGGTTGTCTTGCAGGAAGAAGAAGCAGAGCTTCGTGAGAAGATTGCTATGCTGGCGGCTATTATCGGTGATGAAAGGACTATGTACAATCTCATGAAGAAAGAACTTCGTGAGGTCAAGAAGAAATTTGCAACTCCTCGTTTGAGTTCTTTAGAAGATACTGCGAAAGCAATTGAGATTGATACAGCTAGTCTTATCGCTGAGGAAGATACCTACGTCAGCGTGACCAAGGCAGGTTACATCAAGCGTACCAGTCCACGTTCCTTTGCGGCTTCCACCTTGGAAGAAATTGGCAAGCGTGATGATGACCGTTTGATTTTTGTTCAATCTGCCAAGACAACCCAGCACCTCTTGATGTTCACAAGTCTTGGAAATGTCATCTACAGACCAATCCATGAGTTGGCAGATATTCGTTGGAAGGACATCGGAGAGCATCTGAGCCAAACCATCACAAACTTTGAAACGAATGAAGAAATACTTTATGTGGAAGTACTGGATCAGTTTGACGATGCGACAACCTACTTTGCAGCGACTCGCCTTGGTCAAATCAAACGGGTAGAGCGAAAAGAATTTACTCCATGGCGGACCTATAGATCTAAGTCTGTCAAGTATGCTAAGCTCAAAGACGATACAGATCAGATTGTAGCAGTGGCTCCGATTAAACTAGATGATGTTGTCTTGGTTAGTCAAAATGGTTATGCACTGCGTTTCAATATTGAAGAGGTTCCGGTTGTTGGTGCCAAGGCAGCAGGTGTCAAGGCTATGAACCTGAAAGAAGATGATGTCCTCCAATCGGCCTTTATCTGTAATACCTCGTCCTTCTACCTCTTGACCCAGCGTGGAAGTTTGAAACGTGTTTCCATTGAGGAAATTCCAGCAACCAGCCGTGCCAAACGAGGATTACAAGTCTTGCGTGAATTGAAAAACAAACCGCATCGTGTCTTCTTGGCTGGTGCAGTTGCAGAGCAAGAATTTGTAGGTGATCTCTTCAGTACAGAGGTAGAAGAGAACGACCAAACTCTGCTTGTTCAATCCAACAAAGGAACAATCTATGAAATCCGATTGCAAGACTTGAATCTGTCAGAACGAACCAGCAACGGTAGCTTCATATCCGATACCATTTCAGATGAAGAAGTTTTTGACGCTTATCTTCAGGAAGTAGTTACTGAAGATAAATAAGTGAAATGAAGAATCAGTTCTAAGATGGTTTTTATTGGAGGAATTTTCTGAAAATTACAAAATATACTTGCTATTTTAGAAAAATAGTGTAGAATATAAGAAATAGGTTTTTAGAATAAGGAGTGGAATATGACAGTAACGATTGATTGGGAAAACCTCGGTTTTTCCTATATGAAATTACCTTATCGCTATCTTGCTCATTTCAAAAATGGACAATGGGATCAAGGAGAGCTTACAGAGGATGCAACTTTGCATATTTCAGAGTCTTCTCCAAGTCTTCACTATGGACAACAAGCATTTGAAGGTTTGAAAGCTTATCGTACTAAGGATGGCAGTGTTCAACTGTTCCGTCCTGATGAAAATGCTAAACGCCTGCAACGGACATGTGACCGTCTCTTGATGCCACAAGTTCCGACAGACATGTTTGTAGAAGCTTGTAAAGCAGTTGTCCGTGCGAATGAAGAATACGTACCACCATACGGAATAGGTGGAACCTTATATCTTCGCCCTCTTTTGATTGGTGTCGGAGATATTATCGGGGTAAAACCGGCAGAAGAGTACATTTTCACCATCTTTGCTATGCCAGTTGGAAATTACTTTAAAGGTGGTTTGGTCCCAACCAACTTCTTGATTCAGGATGAGTACGACCGTGCAGCACCAAATGGTACAGGTGCGGCTAAGGTTGGTGGAAACTATGCTGCAAGTCTCTTACCAGGAAAAATGGCCAAGTCACGCCATTTCTCAGATGTTATCTATCTGGACCCATCAACTCATACAAAGATTGAAGAAGTCGGATCAGCTAATTTCTTTGGAATTACAGCTGATAATGAATTTGTAACACCATTGAGTCCATCTATCTTGCCATCTATTACCAAGTATTCCTTGCTTTATTTGGCAGAACATCGCTTGGGATTAACTCCTATTGAGGGTGATGTTCCAATTGATAATCTTGACCGTTTTGTAGAGGCAGGTGCCTGTGGTACAGCAGCGGTTATTTCTCCAATTGGAGGTATTCAACATGGTGATGATTTCCATGTATTCTATAGTGAAACAGAAGTAGGTCCTGTGACGCGTAAATTATATAATGAATTGACGGGTATTCAGTTTGGCGATATTGAAGCGCCAGAAGGTTGGATTGTAAAAGTAGATTAAAATAAACCAAAGGAGATTTTTTATGAAATAGAAAAAGTGGCTCTTAACAGCAGGAGTGGTCCTGAGCACGTCAGCTATTTTAGTGGCTTGTGGAAAAACTGATAAAGAAGCAGATGCACCGACAACATTTTCTTATGTATATGCAGTGGATCCAGCATCATTGGGCTACAGTATAGCGACTCGAACATCGAGGACAGACGTTATTGGAAATGTTATTGATGGTTTGATGGAAAATGATAAATACGGCAATGTTGCTCCTTCTCAAAAAGACTATGATTTGAACAGTACAGGATGGGCTCCAAGCTATCAAGATCCAGCGTCTTACTTGAATATTATGGATCCAAAATCTGGTTCTGCCATGAAACACCTTGGTATTACGAAAGGAAAAGATAAGGATGTTGTCGCTAAACTTGGTTTGGATCAATATAAGAAATTGTTAGAAGATGCTGTTTCTGAGACCACTGACCTAGAGAAGAGATATGAAAAATATGCTAAAGCTCAAGCTTGGTTGACAGATAGTTCATTATTGATGCCAACAGCTTCATCTGGTGGTTCTCCAGTTGTAAGTAATGTCGTGCCATTCTCAAAACCATACTCACAAGTTGGTATTAAGGGAGATCCATATATCTTTAAAGGAATGAGATTGCAAAAAGATATTGTCACAACAAAAGAATATGACGAAGCTCTTAAAAAATGGCAAAAAGACAAATTGGAATCTAATAGCAAATACCAAAAAGAACTAGAAAAACACATTAAATAAGGAATGGTATTGCTCTTGATAAAATTTTAAAAATACTGTCATTTTGGATATAAAGGAGTTTGATATGGAGTGGATTAAGCTAATAGGAATAGCAATCATTGTTGTGGGTTTTATTTTAAAGTTTGATACAATTGCAACAGTAGTCTTAGCTGGTTTGGTTACAGCTTTAGTTTCAGGTGTTTCTCTTGTTGAATTTTTGGAGATTTTGGGAAAAGAATTTAGCAATCAGCGAGTGCTCACGATTTTTATGGTTACCTTGCCTCTTGTGGGGCTGTCAGAAACCTTTGGACTCAAGCAACGATCAATTGATTTGATTCGAAAGATTAAAGGTCTGACAGTTGGAAACTTCTATACAGTT
This sequence comes from Streptococcus sp. 2154, assembly GCF_013277255.1. Taxonomy (NCBI): domain Bacteria; kingdom Bacillati; phylum Bacillota; class Bacilli; order Lactobacillales; family Streptococcaceae; genus Streptococcus; species Streptococcus sp. 2154. The sequence continues at coordinate 32,014 of NZ_VMMK01000042.1, read as the reverse complement.
TATTTCTTTATTCGAGAGTTAGCTGGTTTCTTTTCAATTCGTCTAGGAGGACACCCTCAGTTTGTCAGACCTTTGGTTCAACCTATGGGAGAAGCAGCAGCAGAGTCTCAATTAGGTAGAAAGTTAACAGAGGTTGAAGATGAGACAATAAAAGCGCGTGCAGCTGCGAATGAAAATTTTGGAAATTTCTTTGCTCAAAATACGTTTGTAGGTGCTGGGGGAGTCCTCTTGATAGGGGGAACATTAGATCAGTTAGGCTATGAAAGCAATTATGCAGGGATTGCTTCTGCATCTATTATTGTTGCTGTTATAACACTTATTGTAGTGGGGATTTATAATTATTTATTTGATAAAAAATTGACATCAGAAAAGACTAGGGGAGGAGAACAAAAATGACAGAGTTGGCAAAGCAACTATTAGAGTTGACCTATATTGTGATTGGTTGTCAATTTCTCCATACAGCCTATTGTAGTTATAAAGATAAAACAAACCCAGTCCGATTTGGAACATCTGCATTTTGGACTCTATTGGCTATTACGTTTATAGGTGGTTCCTATATGCCAAATATGAGTATTGGTATTATTGTAATCCTATTATCGCTGTTAACATTGTTTAAGCAAGTCCGTATCGGAACCTTGCCATCCTTAGATGAAATGAAAGCCAATATTGAATCTAACAGATTGAAAAATAAAATTTTTATTCCAGTTATGCTGATGGCAATACTTGCGTTGGTCTTAGCGCAAATGATTCCAGAATTTAGCAAGATTTCGATTAGCCTTGCCGCCTCGTTTGCTACAATTTCTGTTCTTGTGATTACCAATAGTCACCCTAAGAGTCTGTTATCAGAAAACAATCGAATGACTCAGCAAGTTTCAACAAGTGGGATTGTTCCCCAATTATTAGGGGCTTTGGGGGCTATTTTTACTGTAGCAGGTGTTGGTGATGTTATCTCTCATCTGATTAGCGGTATTGTTCCTTCAGATAGTCGCTTTATAGGAGTTTTGGCCTATGTTCTTGGAATGGTTCTATTCACAATGATTATGGGAAATGCTTTTGCAGCATTCACCGTTATTACAGCAGGTGTTGGAGTTCCCTTTGTATTTGCTCTGGGAGCTAATCCAATTGTGGCTGGTGCTCTTGCCATGACAGCAGGTTATTGTGGGACCTTATTGACCCCAATGGCTGCTAATTTTAACGCTCTACCAGCAGCATTGATGGATATGAAAGATCAGAATGGCGTTATAAAGGCTCAAGCAGGTGTTGCTCTAGTAATGATTGTTATTCACATATTCTTAATGTACTTTCTCGCATTTTAGTAAAGGAAAATAAAATGAAAATATTGGTTACAGGTTTTAATCCTTTTGGAGGTGAAAAGATTAATCCAGCTTTGGAGGCTGTAAAATTATTACCATCTGAGATTAATGGGGCCGAAGTTCGCTGGGTAGAAATTCCAACGGTTTTTTATAAGTCGTCAGAAGTTTTAGAGGCAGAAATATTACGATATCAACCAGATGCTGTACTTTGTATTGGACAAGCAGGCGGCAGGACCGGCTTAACACCTGAACGAGTGGCTATTAATCAAGATGATGCTCGCATACCTGATAACGAAGGCAATCAACCAATTGATACACCGATTCGTATTGATGGAGCATCGGCCTATTTTAGTAGTTTACCTATCAAAGCGATGGTACAAGCTATTAAAAAACAGGGACTTCCAGCAGTTGTGTCCAATAGTGCAGGAACCTTTGTTTGCAATCATTTGATGTACCAAGCTCTTTATTTAGTGGATAAAAAATTCCCTAATATGAGAGCAGGTTTCATGCATATTCCATATATGATGGAACAAGTAGTAAATAAGCCGAATACTGCAGGAATGAGTCTATGTGATATTGTAAGAGGCATAGAGGTAGCTATTGAAGCTATTGTAGACTACAAAGATAAGGATTTGCAGTTAGTAGGTGGTGAGACTCACTGATAATCTAAAAAGGATAGTCACTTATGCTTGTTTACTAACTATTAGCTATGCTAAATCGATTAAGGTTGTTTACATAAAACTCTATGTCAGACAAGCCTGATATAGAGTTTTTTCTTGCTAGTTTTAGGATTTTCTTGTAAAATAGAAAAAGTGAAGAGAGGTATGAAATGAGCAAGAAAGATAAAAAAATTGAAATTCAAGTAGCAGATGCCAAAGTTAATGTAGGAAAAGACAGTTTTGAAGGCTATACCTTGACCATTGGTAAAAAAATTATCGGAGAAATTGCCGAATTAGATGGACAATTTGCCATCATAAAGAATGGGAATGTCGATAGTTTTTATAAAAAATTGGAAAAAGCTGTGGAAATTTTGATTGAAAATTATAATTTAGCAAAATAAGTCTTGTTTTTTTGAAATTTTCATGATATAATAGTCCATGTTGATTGTAGGAGAGATAGCGAAGAGGCTAAACGCGGCGGACTGTAAATCCGCTCCTTCGGGTTCGGGGGTTCGAATCCCTCTCTCTCCATTTTATCAATGGGGTATAGCCAAGCGGTAAGGCAAGGGACTTTGACTCCCTCATGCGTTGGTTCGAATCCAGCTACCCCAGTTCTTAGGTAATAATCAAGATAAAAAGCAAAATATCTTAGGGTATTTTATTTTTATAATTGAAAGACGTGAATGATATGAACATGTCCTTGCGAGTGCTTAGGAAAAAAATTATAAGTATGTCAAGTTTAAGAAAAAACTTGATTGTTGGAGGATTTTTTAGATGAACGAATTTGAAGATTTGCTAAATAGCGTTAGCCAAGTTGAGACTGGTGATGTTGTTAGTGCTGAAGTATTGACAGTTGATGCGACTCAAGCTAACGTTGCAATCTCTGGAACTGGTGTTGAAGGTGTCTTGACTCTTCGCGAATTGACAAACGATCGCGATGCAGATATCAATGACTTTGTTAAAGTAGGAGAAGTATTGGATGTTCTTGTACTTCGTCAAGTAGTTGGTAAAGATACTGATACAGTTACATACCTTGTATCTAAAAAACGCCTTGAAGCTCGCAAAGCATGGGACAAACTTGTTGGTCGCGAAGAAGAAGTTGTTACTGTTAAAGGAACTCGTGCCGTTAAAGGTGGACTTTCAGTAGAATTTGAAGGTGTTCGTGGATTTATCCCAGCTTCAATGTTGGATACTCGTTTCGTACGTAACACTGAGCGTTTTGTAGGTCAAGAATTTGATGCTAAAATCAAAGAAGTTGATGCTAAAGAAAACCGCTTCATCCTTTCACGTCGTGAAGTTGTTGAAGCAGCTACAGCAGCAGCTCGCGCTGAAGTATTTGGTAAATTTGCTGTTGGTGATGTTGTAACTGGTAAAGTTGCTCGTATCACAAGTTTCGGTGCTTTCATCGACCTTGGTGGTGTTGACGGATTGGTTCACTTGACTGAATTGTCACATGAACGTAACGTTTCACCAAAATCAGTTGTAACTGTTGGTGAAGAAATTGAAGTGAAAATCCTTGATCTTAACGAAGAAGAAGGACGTGTATCACTTTCACTTAAAGCAACAGTACCAGGACCATGGGATGGTGTTGAGCAAAAATTGGCTAAAGGTGATGTAGTAGAAGGAACAGTTAAACGTTTGACTGACTTCGGTGCATTTGTTGAAGTATTGCCAGGTATCGATGGACTTGTTCACGTATCACAAATTTCACACAAACGTATTGAAAATCCAAAAGAAGCTCTTAAAGTTGGTCAAGAAGTTCAAGTTAAAGTTCTTGAAGTTAACGCAGATGCAGAGCGTGTATCACTTTCTATTAAAGCTCTTGAAGAACGTCCAGCTCAAGAAGAAGGACAAAAAGAAGAAAAACGTGCTGCTCGTCCACGTCGTCCAAGACGTCAAGAGAAGCGTGATTTCGAACTTCCAGAAACACAAACAGGATTTTCAATGGCTGATTTGTTTGGTGATATCGAACTTTAATCAAATTGAAAATTCACAAAATCCTTTGTTTACTAAACAAGGGATTTTTTCTTTTGTCTCTGCTCCTTTTTTGATATAATAGTTCTATGTTAAAATCAGAAAAACAATCACGTTATCAAATGTTAAATGAAGAATTGTCCTTCCTATTGGAAGGCGAAACCAATGTTTTGGCTAATCTTTCCAACGCCAGTGCTCTCATAAAATCACGTTTTCCTAATACCGTATTTGCAGGCTTTTATCTGTTCGATGGAAAGGAATTGGTTTTAGGTCCCTTCCAAGGAGGTGTTTCCTGCATCCGTATTGCACTAGGTAAGGGTGTTTGTGGTGAGGCAGCTCACTTTCAGGAAACAGTCCTGGTTGGTGATGTAAGGACCTATCCCAACTATATTTCTTGTGATAGTCTAGCTAAAAGTGAAATTGTGGTGCCGATGATGAAGAATGGCCAACTACTTGGAGTTCTGGATCTGGATTCTTCAGAGATTGAGGATTACGATGCAATGGATCGAGATTATTTGGAACAATTTGTCGCTATTTTGCTTGAAAAGACAGCATGGGACTTTACAATGTTTGGGGAAAAATCTTAATGTATCAAGCACTTTATCGAAAATATAGAAGTCAAAACTTCTCCCAGTTGGTTGGTCAAGAAGTTGTGGCTAAGACTCTTAAACAAGCAGTAGAACAAGAGAAAATAAGTCATGCCTATCTTTTTTCTGGTCCACGTGGAACGGGAAAAACCAGTGTAGCTAAGATTTTTGCCAAAGCTATGAACTGTCCCAATCAAGTGGGTGGTGAACCTTGTAATAACTGCTATATTTGTCAGGCAGTGACGGACGGTAGTTTAGAAGATGTCATTGAAATGGATGCAGCCTCTAATAATGGGGTGGATGAAATTCGCGAAATTCGTGATAAATCTACCTATGCGCCTAGCCTTGCTCGTTATAAGGTTTACATCATAGATGAGGTTCACATGCTGTCTACAGGGGCTTTTAATGCCCTTCTAAAGACGTTGGAAGAGCCAACACAGAATGTGGTCTTTATTTTGGCTACTACTGAATTGCACAAGATTCCTGCGACTATTCTATCCCGTGTCCAACGTTTTGAATTTAAATCGATTAAAACACAGGATATTAAGGAACATATCCGCTATATCTTAGAAAAAGAAAATATCAGTTCTGAGCCAGAGGCTGTGGAAATCATTGCCAGACGGGCTGAAGGTGGAATGCGAGACGCCTTGTCTATTTTGGATCAAGCCCTGAGTTTGACACAGGGAAATGAGCTGACGACTGCCATCTCTGAAGAAATTACTGGCACTATTAGCCTATCAGCCTTAGATGATTATGTGGCTGCCTTGTCCCAGCAGGATGTTCCCAAAGCATTAGCTTGCTTAAATCTTCTCTTTGACAATGGTAAGAGCATGACTCGTTTTGTGACCGACCTTTTGCACTATTTAAGAGACTTGTTAATTGTTCAAACAGGGGGAGAAAATACTCATCATAGTCCAGTCTTTGTAGAAAATTTGGCACTTCCTCAAGAAAATCTGTTTGAAATGATTCGCTTAGCGACAGTGAGTTTAGCAGATATTAAGTCTAGTTTGCAGCCCAAGATTTATGCTGAAATGATGACCATCCGTTTGGCGGAAATCAAGCCCGAACCAGCTCTTTCTGGTGCAGTTGAAAGTGAAATTTCTGCACTGAGACAGGAAATTGCACGTCTCAAACAAGAGCTTTCTAATGTAGGTGCGGTTCCTAAACAAGTTGCACCGGCTCCTAGTCGACCAGCTACGGGCAAAACAGTCTATCGTGTTGATCGCAATAAAGTGCAATCTATCTTACAAGAGGCTGTCGAAAATCCTGATTTGGCACGTCAAAACCTGATTCGTTTGCAGAATGCCTGGGGAGAGGTAATTGAAAGTCTAGGAGGCCCTGATAAGGCTTTGCTAGTTGGTTCTCAACCGGTTGCGGCCAATGAACACCATGCTATTCTTGCTTTTGAGTCTAACTTCAATGCTGGTCAAACCATGAAACGAGATAATCTTAACACCATGTTTGGTAACATCCTCAGTCAGGCAGCAGGTTTTTCACCTGAGATTTTAGCCATTTCCATGGAGGAATGGAAAGAAGTTCGCGCAGCCTTTTCAGCTAAAGCCAAATCTTCTCAAACTGAAAAAGAAGCAGAAGAAAGTCTGATTCCAGAAGGATTTGAATTTTTGGCTGATAAAGTGAAGGTAGAGGAAGACTAAAGAAAGATTTCATGATACAATAAGTTTATGAATAAACAACAATTTATTATTATGGCGCTGTTTACAGCTGCTGAGACCTATTTTTTCAATGAAGCTTGGATGACTGGTCGCTATATTATGGCAGCCTTTTGGGCAATTTTACTCTTCAGAAATTTCCGAGTCAGTTATGTGATGGGCAAAATCGTTGATGTCATCGATCAGCATTTTAATAGGAAAGACTAGCCCTCAGCTTCCAGACAAAATCAAAGCCTTTTAGGCTTTTTTTTGTTATACTATAAAAGTATATTTATTGACCTTTTATACTCTTCGAAAATCTCTTCAAACCACGTCAGCTTTATCTGCAACCTCAAAGCGGTACTTTGAGCAACCTGCGGCTAGCTTCCTAGTTTGCTCTTTGATTTTCATTGAGTATTACCGTATTTTCTAGAGACAACTAGTATGTTTCTAGTAAGCACTGTAAAGGTCTTGAAAAAGAAAGGAACTATCATGTCAGTATTAGAAATCAAAGATCTTCACGTTGAGATTGAAGGAAAAGAAATTTTAAAAGGGGTGAACCTGACCCTGAAAACAGGAGAAATTGCCGCTATCATGGGACCAAATGGTACAGGTAAATCGACTCTTTCTGCCGCTATCATGGGAAATCCAAACTATGAAGTAACCAAAGGTGAAGTTTTGTTTGATGGCGTAAACATCCTTGAGTTGGAAGTGGATGAGCGTGCGCGTATGGGACTTTTCCTTGCTATGCAATACCCATCTGAAATTCCTGGAATTACCAATGCTGAGTTTCTTCGTGCCGCTATGAATGCTGGTAAAGAAGATGATGAAAAGATTTCAGTTCGTGAGTTTATCACTAAGTTGGACGAGAAAATGGAATTGCTCAACATGAAAGAAGAAATGGCTGAACGTTATCTCAATGAAGGTTTCTCTGGTGGTGAGAAAAAACGAAATGAAATTCTTCAACTTTTGATGTTGGAACCAACTTTTGCCCTTTTGGATGAGATTGACTCTGGTCTTGATATTGACGCTCTTAAAGTCGTATCAAAAGGTGTCAATGCTATGCGTGGTGAAGGCTTTGGTGCTATGATTATCACTCACTACCAACGTCTTTTGAACTACATCACACCAGACGTGGTACACGTCATGATGGAAGGTCGTGTTGTCCTTTCTGGTGGTCCAGAATTGGCTGCGCGTTTGGAGCGTGAAGGATACGCAAAACTAGCTGAAGAACTTGGCTACGACTACAAGGAAGAATTGTAATTCCCTCGTATCTTTTAGGAGAAGTAAATGACTAAAGAAAATATTAAACTTTTTTCAGAAATGCACGCTGAACCAAGCTGGTTGGCTGACCTCCGTCAAAAAGCTTTTGATAAGATTGAGAGTCTAGAATTACCAGTTATTGAGCGTGTCAAATTCCACCGTTGGAATCTGGGGGATGGGACGATTACAGAAAGCGAGCCATCAGCAAATGTTCCAGATTTCACTGCACTAGATAACCACTTGAAGTTGGTGCAAGTAGGAACGCAAACTGTTTTTGAGCAAATTCCAGTTGAGTTGGCTGAACAGGGTATCATCTTTACAGACTTCCACTCAGCTTTAGAAGAAATTCCAGAGCTTGTTGAGGAATTCTTCATGTCATCTGTCAAGTATGACGATGATAAGTTGGCAGCCTACCATACAGCTTATTTCAATAGTGGTGCTGTTCTCTATATTCCTGATAACGTGGAAATTGCTGAACCAATCGAAGGGATTTTCTATCAAGACAGCGATAGCGATGTGCCGTTTAACAAGCATATTATGATTATCGCTGGTAAAAATTCTAAGATTAGTTATCTGGAGCGTTTAGAGTCACGCGGTGAAGGAAGTGCCAAAGCAACTGCTAATATCACAGTAGAAGTCATTGCACGTTCTGGTGCTCAAGTCAAGTTTGCGGCTATCGACCGTCTAGGTGAAAACGTTACTGCCTATATTAGCCGTCGTGGTAAATTAGGCAACGATGCAAGTATTGACTGGGCAATCGGTGTCATGAACGAAGGAAGTGTCGTTGCAGACTTTGATAGTGACTTGCTTGGTAACGGTAGCCATGCTGACCTGAAAGTTGTAGCTCTTTCAAGTGGTCGTCAGGTACAAGGGATTGATACCCGAGTAACGAACTATGGCTGCAACTCAATCGGAAATATCCTCCAACATGGGGTTATCCTTGAAAAAGCCACTTTGACTTTCAATGGTATCGGCCACATCATCAAGGGTGCTAAGGGAGCAGATGCCCAACAAGAGAGCCGTGTGCTCATGCTTTCAGACCAAGCGCGTTCAGATGCCAATCCAATTCTTTTGATTGATGAAAATGACGTAACTGCAGGACATGCGGCTTCTATCGGTCAGGTAGATCCAGAAGACATGTACTACCTCATGAGTCGTGGCTTGGATAAGGCAACTGCAGAGCGTTTGGTTGTTCGTGGTTTCCTTGGATCCGTTATCGTTGAGATTCCAGTCAAGGAGGTTCGTGATGAAATGATTGCGACTATCGAAGAAAAATTGTCAAAACGCTAAGGGGAAGCCTATGTTAGATGTAGAAGCGATTCGCAAGGATTTTCCAATTTTAGACCAGATTGTCAACGATGAACCATTGGTCTATTTAGACAATGCTGCAACGACACAAAAACCACTAGCTGTTCTTGAAACGATTAACCGCTACTATGAGAACGACAATGCCAATGTTCACCGTGGTGTTCATATCTTGGCAGAAAGGGCGACAGCTTCTTATGAGGCGGCTCGTGAAACCATTCGTAAGTTTATCAATGCAGACTCTACAAAGGAAGTTCTCTTTACCAGAGGAACGACAACCAGTCTTAACTGGGTAGCGCGTTATGCTGAGGAAGTCTTGACTGAGGGAGACCAGGTTTTGATTTCCGTCATGGAACACCATTCCAATATCATTCCTTGGCAGGAAGCCTGCCGTAAGACTGGAGCGGAGCTTGTCTATGTCTATCTCAAGGATGGAGCTCTGGATATGGATGATTTGCGAGCTAAATTGACTGATAGAGTCAAGTTTGTCTCCCTAGCTCATGCATCAAATGTCCTTGGTGTGGTCAATCCGATCAAAGAAATCACTAAAATGGCCCACCAAGTTGGAGCTATCATGGTGGTGGATGGTGCTCAATCTACGCCTCATATGAAGATTGATGTTCAGGACTTGGATGTGGACTTCTTTGCCTTTTCAGGTCACAAGATGGCTGGTCCGACTGGGATAGGTGTCCTTTACGGCAAAGAAAAGTATCTGGAGCAAATGTCTCCAATAGAATTTGGCGGCGAGATGATTGATTTCGTCTACGAACAATCGGCTAGTTGGAAGGAATTGCCTTGGAAATTCGAGGCTGGAACTCCTAACATGGCAGGTGCTATCGGACTGGCAGCAGCAGTGGATTATCTGGAAAAGATTGGTATGGATGCCATCGAAGCCCATGAACAGGAACTGATTGCATATGTCTATCCAAAATTACAGGCGATTGAAGGATTGACCATTTACGGTTCGCAGGACTTGGCTCAACGTTCAGGTGTCATTGCCTTTAACCTAGGCGACCTTCATCCGCACGACATCGCGACGGCTCTGGATTATGAAGGAGTTGCTGTTCGAGCAGGTCACCATTGTGCGCAACCCTTGCTCCAGTATTTGGAAGTTTCAGCAACAGCTCGTGCAAGTTTTTATATCTACAATACCAAGGCAGATTGCGACAAGCTAGTCGATTCCTTACAAAAGACAAAGGAGTTTTTCAATGGCACTTTCTAAACTAGATAGCCTTTATATGGCAGTGGTAGCGGACCATTCGAAAAATCCACATCACCAAGGGAATTTGGAAGATGCTGAGCAAATCAGTCTCAACAATCCAACCTGTGGGGATGTTATCAATCTCTCTGTCAAGTTTGATGCAGAGGACCGTTTGGAAGATATCGCTTTTCTAAACTCAGGTTGTACCATCTCAACTGCCTCTGCCAGCATGATGACAGATGCAGTTTTAGGAAAAACCAAACAAGAAATTTTAGAACTTGCGACCATTTTTTCTGAAATGGTTCAAGGGCAAAAAGATGACAGACAAGATAGTCTTGGAGACGCAGCCTTCTTGTCAGGTGTTGCTAAATTCCCTCAACGAATCAAGTGTGCAACCCTAGCTTGGAATGCCCTTAAGAAAACAATTGAAAATCAAGATAACAAATAAGACGATCTTCTTTTGTCTTATGAATCAGTAGAAATGAAGAATGAAAGAAAGGATATTATGGCTGAAGAAAGAGTAGAACCAAAACCAATTGATCTTGGTGAATATAAATTTGGTTTCCATGATGATGTAGAGCCTGTCCTATCGACAGGAAAAGGATTGAATGAGGATGTCATTCGTGAACTATCAGCTGCCAAGGGAGAACCTGAGTGGATGTTAGAATTCCGTTTGAAGTCTTATGAAACCTTCAAAAAAATGCCCATGCAAACTTGGGGAGCAGACTTATCAGAGATTGATTTTGATGACTTAATCTACTACCAAAAACCATCTGATAAACCAGCTCGTTCCTGGGATGAGGTTCCTGAAAAAATTAAAGAAACCTTTGAACGTATTGGGATTCCAGAAGCTGAACGTGCTTATCTTGCTGGAGCTTCTGCCCAGTATGAGTCCGAAGTAGTTTACCATAACATGAAGGAAGAATTTGAGAAGTTAGGTATTATCTTTACAGATACGGATTCTGCTCTCAAGGAATACCCAGATTTGTTTAAACAATACTTTGCTAAGTTGGTACCACCAACAGATAATAAGTTGGCTGCCCTCAATTCGGCAGTATGGTCAGGTGGAACCTTTATCTATGTACCAAAAGGGGTCAAAGTGGATATTCCACTTCAAACTTACTTCCGTATCAACAACGAAAATACAGGTCAGTTTGAACGTACCTTGATTATCGTTGATGAGGGAGCAAGTGTCCACTACGTTGAAGGTTGTACAGCGCCAACATATTCAAGTAACAGCTTGCATGCTGCCATTGTAGAAATCTTTTCCTTAAAAGGAGCTTATATGCGTTATACAACCATTCAAAACTGGTCTGACAACGTCTATAACTTGGTAACGAAACGTGCCAAAGCCTTGAAAGATGCGACTGTTGAGTGGATTGATGGAAACTTGGGTGCCAAAACAACCATGAAATACCCATCTGTTTGCCTAGATGGAGAAGGGGCGCGTGGTACTATGCTTTCTATTGCCTTTGCTAATGCAGGGCAACACCAGGACACTGGTGCCAAGATGATTCACAATGCTCCACATACCAGTTCGTCTATCGTGTCTAAATCCATCGCTAAAGGCGGAGGAAAGGTTGACTACCGTGGTCAAGTAACCTTTAACAAGAACTCTAAGAAATCTGTTTCTCACATTGAATGTGATACCATTATCATGGATGACTTGTCGGCATCAGATACTATTCCATTTAATGAAATCCACAACTCGCAAGTTGCTTTGGAACACGAAGCTAAGGTTTCTAAGATTTCAGAAGAACAATTGTATTACCTCATGAGTCGTGGATTGTCAGAATCAGAAGCGACAGAAATGATTGTTATGGGATTTGTGGAGCCCTTCACAAAAGAGCTTCCAATGGAGTATGCTGTTGAGCTGAACCGTTTGATTAGCTATGAGATGGAAGGGTCAGTTGGGTAAAATTTGATTTTAGATATACTCAAAATCAAGGACTTTGATACTATTCGAAAATCAAAGTGTAAACCACGTCAGCTTTATCTACAACCTCAAAGCGGTGCTTTGAGCAACCTACGGCTAGCTTCCTAGTTTACTCTTTGATTTTCATTGAGCATTAGATCTACTCAAAATCAAGAACTTTGAAGATGAATTTGTAATAAAAAAAATCGCGGTTTAAATCGCGATTTTTTTATAATTTCTCGTTAACAAAGCGGACAAACTGATTCCACCAAACTTTTAAGAAGAAGGCTTTTTCAATTTTCTTGTCTGCAACCATTTCGAAACTAGGGCGCTCTGTGGTGATGTAACCTTGACCGATCAAGTCCTTGTCTTCGTAAGTTAAATGGCCAACCACTGTTCCAGCTTCAAGTGGTGCTGGGATTGCTTTGGAATCAGGTGTGAATTGAACAGATTGGGAAGATTGATTCCCAACACGTTCAATTAGATAGATATCCTCTGGGGCCACTGCAGTGACCGTATCTTCTTTTCCATCTTGTACAGGGGTTTTGCTATCTTGATAGGCATCGCCTTGCTGAACGATTTTGCGAAGTGTAAATGTAGAAGAAATATAATCCATTAGTGAAGATGTAGCTGTAAACCGAGCGTAAGGATTATTGTCTTGATGGTCTGCATTTAAAACAACTGTGATGACTCTCATGCCTTTTTCGACAGTAGTACCAACAAAAGACTCTCCAGCCTTATCTGTTGTTCCTGTTTTCAGTCCATCAAAACCACCACGGTAAGCAGGCATACCTTCTAACATGTAGTTGGTTGAAGTGATTGTTATCCCATCAAAAGTAGAAGAAGGTTTTTTGGTGATTTCCAAAACTTGTGGGTATTTTTTGATGAGGTTGCGGGCAACGATAGCGACATCATAAGCACTGAGCTTGTTTTCATCATCTTTTTTTGAGCCCGGGTAAATATTATCTCCTAGAGTCTCGTTGTTCAGACCAGTTGTATTGACAACAGTGGCATCTTTGATTCCCCATTCCAAGAGTTTTGCTCGCATCATATCAACGAAGTTTTTTTCAGAGCCAGCAATTTTCTCAGCTAGGGCAATAGCGGCGCTGTTGGCACTAGATACCAGAGTTGCTTCAAGCAACTCTTCGACAGTATAATTACGGGCCTCCATAGGAACATTACTGGCTTCAGAATTTGTCGTCAATTGATAAGGATAATCAGAAATATCTACTGGGGTGGATAGTGTGATACTTCCATTTTCCAGAGCTTCATAGACTAGATAAACAGTAATCAATTTTGTTATGGAAGCAATTTCGACAGGTTGCGTTGCATCCTTCTCATAGAGAATTTTACCAGTATTTGCCTCAACAGCAATCGCATGTTTAGCGGCAATGGTAAAATCTTGAGCAACAGCAGTAGAAGCACCTCCTAAAAGGGAGACAGTTAATAAAGTTAAAAATATTTTTTTCATAGTAGTCTTATTCTATCATAAAGAAAAAAAATATTCTTGCTTTAATAATTCATCCGTTAAGCTTTTTGAAAATATGGTAAAATAGAGTGAGGGAGGTAACTCATGTTTCGTAGAAATAAATTATTTTTTTGGACCACAGAAATTTTACTCTTAACAATCATATTTTACCTATGGAGACAGATGGGGTCTTTGATTAACCCTTTTGTTAGCGTGCTTAATACAATTATGATTCCATTTTTATTAGGGGGGTTTCTTTATTATTTGACAAACCCTATTGTTACTTTCTTAAATAAAGTCTGTAAACTCAATCGTTTGCTTGGTATTTTAATTACCTTGTGTGCTTTGGTCTGGGGAATGGTCGTAGGTGTTGTCTATCTTTTACCTATTTTGATTAATCAGTTATCTAGTTTGATTATATCTAGTCAAACTATTTATAGTCGAGTACAAGACTTAATCATAGACTTATCTAATTATCCTGCGCTCCAGAATTTGGATGTAGAAGCTACAATTCAGCAGTTAAACTTATCCTATGTTGATATTCTTCAAAATATCCTAAATAGCGTATCAAATAGTGTGGGGAGCGTCTTGTCAGCTCTTATCAGTACTGTTTTGATTTTGATTATGACTCCAGTTTTTTTGGTTTATTTCTTACTAGATGGACATAAATTCTTGCCCATGCTTGAAAGAACGATTCTAAAGAGGGATCGCTTGCATATTGCAGGCTTATTAAAGAATTTGAATGCGACGATTGCTCGCTATATTAGTGGAGTTTCGATTGACGCAATCATTATAGGTTGTTTGGCTTATATTGGCTATAGTATTATTGGTTTAAAATATGCTTTAGTTTTTGCTATTTTTTCTGGTGTAGCCAATTTAATTCCTTATGTGGGGCCAAGTATTGGTTTGATTCCTATGATTATTGCAAATATATTCACTGATCCCCATAGAATGCTGATTGCAGTGATTTATATGCTTGTTGTTCAGCAGGTAGATGGCAATATCTTATATCCTCGAATCGTAGGAAGTGTTATGAAGGTTCATCCAATCACGATTTTAGTTTTACTTTTGTTGTCAAGCAATATCTATGGTGTAGTTGGAATGATTGTCGCAGTGCCAACCTATTCTATCTTAAAAGAAATTTCTAAGTTCTTATCCCGTTTGTATGAAAATCATAAAATAATGAAAGAACGAGAAAGAGAATTAGCTAAGTAAAAGTCAGGAGAACCCTGATTTTTCTTTACTAGAAGTGGCCTTTAGATTAGAAGATTGAAAATAAGTTAAAGTCCTAAACTAATTTTCACAGCTAAAAATAGTAGAAGTTAATCTGGTAAAAATCGAAAAAACCAGTGGAATTCCGTGTCAGGGTAAGTTCCACTGGTTTTCATAGTCTATTAAAGTTCGAATGAAACCTATTTATAGTAGATTGAAACTAGAATAGTACACCTCTAATTCTAAAACATTGTTAGAAATCGATTTGACTGTCCTGATCTATTCGTCCTATTCTTATTTCATTTTACTATATTTTGGTGCAATAAGTGAAAAGTAGTCCGAATAATATAAGGATTGATTTTATTGTTTTTAAACTCAAATGAATTGAAACAAAGAGAGTAGGAAAATTCTCATCTGAAAGTATTTTAGAATAATTCTCTTCGTGAATTTCTTCAAAACAGATAGCTTCATCTTAGGTATGTGTTAATTGGATTTCGTAAGTTCTATTCATAATCGTAAAGTTATGCACTGAGAAAGTTGTAGTTAGTCTCCCAGTTTGCTAAATTTCTCGAATAGTATCTTTTT
The DNA here is from genome assembly GCF_013277255.1 of Streptococcus sp. 2154. Lineage (NCBI taxonomy): Bacteria > Bacillati > Bacillota > Bacilli > Lactobacillales > Streptococcaceae > Streptococcus > Streptococcus sp. 2154. Next base: position 16,883 of record NZ_VMMK01000042.1, on the reverse strand, counting down.
TAGGTATGTGATTTCTTTTTGCATTTTTGTGTTAGATAAGGTATAATAGTTTTATTGTCTTTTGGGGTCGTTACGGATTCGACAGGCATTATGAGGCATATTTTGCGACTCGTGTGGCGACGTAAACGCTCAGTTAAATATAACTGCAAAAAATAACACTTCTTACGCTCTAGCTGCCTAAAAACCAGCAGGCGTGACCCGATTTGGATTGCTCGTGTTCAATGACAGGTCTTATTATTAGCGAGATACGATTAAGCCTTGTCTAGCGGCTTGATAAGAGATTGATAGACTCGCAGTTTCTAGACTTGAGTTATGTGTCGAGGGGCTGTTAAAATAATACATAACCTATGGTTGTAGACAAATATGTTGGCAGGTGTTTGGACGTGGGTTCGACTCCCACCGGCTCCATTATTCCTTTGCATTCCTTGGTAAAACGTTGTTAAATCAACGTTTTTTATTTTTATCTTTGGTATTCCTTTGCATTCTTTTGCTAAAAAGGGAGTCACAAACAGACCCTATTTTAAAAAAGGATAGAAAAAAGGATACAACATTTGTCGCATCCTAAAAATAATCTTTTTTCCACGGAAGACATGGGATTCGAACCCACGCACGCTATTACACGCCTACCGCGTTTCCAACACGGCCTCTTAAGCCTCTTGAGTAATCTTCCAATACTTACTTAAATAGTCTACCATAAAGGTCCTTATCTTGCAATAAAAATTCTGTAAATAAGAAAAATGACAGAATTTGAAGGAAAATGATAAAAAGTGCTTGACTTTGAAAAAAAGTATGATAGAATGAATGGTGTAAACGATAACAGGAGGTGATTCAGTGTTAAAAACAGAGCGTAAGCAACTGATTTTAGAGGAGTTAAATCAACATCATGTAGTTGCTCTTGAAAAATTAGTTAGTTTGCTAGAAACGTCAGAATCAACGGTTCGAAGAGACTTGGATGAGTTGGAAGCGGAAAACAAGCTTCGTCGTGTGCATGGTGGAGCAGAACTCCCCCACTCCTTACAGGAAGAAGAAACCATTCAAGAAAAATCTGTCAAAAACCTTCAAGAAAAGAAGTTGCTGGCTCAGAAAGCAGCCTCTCTCATTAAAGAAAAAGATGTCATCTTTATCGATGCTGGAACAACAACTGCTTTTTTGATTCATGAATTGGTCAATAAGAATGTTACAGTTGTGACCAACTCCATTCACCATGCCGCTCAGTTGGTTGAAAAGCAGATTCCAATTGTCATGGTTGGAGGAAACGTCAAGACGGCGACAGATGCTAGTATCGGGGGCGTTGCTCTTAACCAGATTAACCAATTGCACTTTGACCGTGCCTTTATCGGAATGAATGGTGTTGACGATGGCTATTATACGACTCCTGATATGGAGGAGGGAGCTGTGAAAAGAGCTATTTTGGAGAATGCCAAGCAGACCTACGTCTTGGTGGATTCGTCAAAAATTGGACAAACTTGCTTTGCCAAGGTAGCACCGCTCAAACGAGCTATCGTTATCACAAGTCAAGGGCATGAGCTTTTGCAGGCTATTAAGGAAAAAACGGAGGTAATAGAAGTATGATTTATACAGTCACACTCAATCCATCTATTGACTATATTGTGCGTTTGGACCAAGTTCAAGTCGGTAGTGTCAATCGTATGGACAGTGATGATAAGTTTGCTGGTGGGAAAGGAATCAATGTTAGCCGTGTCTTGAAACGCTTGGATATTCCCAATACTGCGACTGGATTTATCGGTGGCTTTACTGGTAAATTTATCACAGATACTTTGGCAGAGGAAAAAATTGAGACACGTTTTGTCCAAGTGGCAGAAGATACTCGTATCAATGTTAAGATAAAAGCAGACCAGGAAACAGAAATCAACGGAAGGGGTCCAACTGTTGAACCAGCTCAGCTAGAAGAATTGAAAGCTATTTTATCTAGCTTGACTGCAGATGATACAGTTGTCTTTGCTGGTTCAAGTGCTAAAAATCTAGGCAATGTTATCTATAAGGATTTGATTTCCTTGACCCGTCAGACTGGTGCGCAGGTGGTTTGCGATTTTGAAGGACAGACCTTGATTGATAGTTTGGACTATCAGCCACTTTTGGTTAAACCAAACAATCATGAACTTGGAGCGATTTTTGGGGTTAAACTCGAAAGTTTGGACCAAATTGAGAAATATGCTCGTGAGTTACTGGCTAAAGGTGCTCAAAACGTCATTATCTCTATGGCTGGTGATGGTGCCCTTCTGGTAACATCTGGGGGAGCTTACTTTGCCAAACCTATCAAGGGAACAGTTAAAAATTCAGTTGGAGCTGGTGATTCAATGGTTGCCGGATTCACAGGTGAATTTGTCAAATCCAAAGACGCAGTAGAAGCCTTCAAATGGGGAGTGGCTTGCGGAACGGCAACCACCTTCTCAGATGATTTGGCAACAGCAGAATTTATTAAAGAAACATATGAAAAAGTTGAGGTAGAAAAACGATGAAAATTCAAGACTTATTGAGAAAAGATGTCATGTTGCTGGATTTGCAGGCAACTGAAAAAACAGCTGTCATCGACGAGATGATTAAAAATTTGACAGACCACGGTTATGTAACAGATTTTGAAACTTTTAAAGAAGGCATTTTGGCGCGTGAAGCCTTGACTTCTACTGGTTTGGGTGACGGTATCGCAATGCCTCACAGCAAAAACGCTGCTGTCAAAGAAGCGACAGTTCTATTTGCTAAGTCAAATAAGGGTGTTGATTATGAGAGCTTGGACGGACAACCAACAGACCTCTTCTTCATGATTGCGGCTCCAGAAGGTGCCAATGACACTCACTTGGCAGCCTTGGCAGAATTGTCTCAATACTTGATGAAAGACGGTTTTGCTGACAAACTTCGTCAAGCAACATCAGCTGATCAAGTCATCGAACTTTTTGACAAAGCTTCAGAAAAAACTGAGGAACCTGTTCAAGTACCTGCCAATAACTCTGGTGACTTTATCGTGGCTGTTACAGCTTGTACGACAGGTATTGCCCACACTTACATGGCCCAAGAAGCCCTTCAAAAAGTGGCTGCTGAAATGGGGGTTGGTATCAAGGTCGAAACCAACGGTGCCAGCGGTGTTGGGAACCAACTAACATCAGAGGACATCCGTAAGGCTAAAGCTGTTATCATCGCAGCAGACAAGGCAGTTGAAATGGATCGTTTCGATGGCAAACCATTGATCAATCGTCCAGTTGCTGACGGTATCCGTAAAACAGAAGAGCTGATTAACTTGGCTCTTTCTGGGGATGCTGAAATCTACCGTGCCGCTAATGGTGCCAAAGCCGCAACAGCCTCTAACGAAAAACAAAGCCTTGGTGGTGCCTTCTACAAACACTTGATGAGTGGTGTATCTCAAATGTTGCCATTCGTTATTGGTGGTGGTATCATGATTGCCCTTGCCTTCTTGATTGACGGTGCTTTGGGCGTTCCAAATGAAAACCTTGGTAATCTTGGTTCCTACCATGAACTAGCTTCTATGTTCATGAAAATTGGTGGAGCTGCCTTTGGTTTGATGCTTCCAGTCTTTGCAGGTTATGTTGCCTATTCTATTGCTGAAAAACCAGGTTTGGTAGCTGGTTTCGTGGCTGGTGCTATTGCCAAAGAAGGGTTTGCCTTTGGTAAGATCCCTTATGCCGCAGGTGGTGAAGCAACTTCAACTCTTGCAGGTGTATCATCTGGTTTCCTAGGTGCCCTTGTGGGAGGATTTATCGCAGGTGCATTGGTTCTTGCTATCAAGAAATACGTTAAAGTTCCTCGTTCACTTGAAGGTGCTAAATCAATCCTTCTCTTGCCACTTCTTGGAACGATCTTGACTGGATTTGTCATGCTAGCTGTGAATATCCCGATGGCGGCAATCAACACTGCTATGAATGACTTCCTAGGCGGTCTTGGAGGCGGTTCAGCTGTCCTTCTTGGTATCGTCCTTGGTGGAATGATGGCTGTTGACATGGGTGGACCAGTTAACAAAGCGGCTTATGTCTTTGGTACAGGTACGCTTGCAGCGACTGTTTCTTCAGGTGGTTCTGTAGCCATGGCAGCAGTTATGGCTGGAGGAATGGTGCCACCACTTGCAATCTTTGTCGCAACGCTTCTTTTCAAAGATAAATTTACCAAGGAAGAACGCAACTCTGGTTTGACGAATATCATCATGGGCTTGTCATTTATCACTGAGGGAGCGATTCCGTTTGGTGCAGCTGACCCAGCTCGTGCGATTCCAAGTTTCATTCTTGGTTCAGCAGTAGCAGGAGGTCTCGTTGGTCTTACTGGTATCAAACTCATGGCGCCACACGGAGGAATCTTCGTTATTGCCCTTACTTCAAATGCCCTCCTTTACCTCGTTGCTGTCTTGGTAGGAGCAATCGTAAGTGGTGTGGTTTATGGTTACCTACGCAAACCACAAGCATAAAAATTAGATAGAAAATAAAAAGATTGGACCGTTTGGTGCAGTCTTTTTTAAAGAATTTGACAAACAAGTTTTTGAATGATATTCTAAAATAAAACTCATAGAAATGAAAAAACATAATGAGAGTATTTTAAATGAATATAATTGAATTTATTCTGGATTTGGATTGGAAGAAGATAGTAGAATCAATTTTATCAGCTCTATTAGCTTCTGGAATAATCGGTGGTTTTGGTTACTTAGTGACGAAAAAAATTACAAGAGATTTTCGTATTGCAGAAGAAATGAAATCGTATGGATTTAAAGGTGTAGTGGCAAAGAAAAAGCATTCGACTAGAGAGATTAAAAAGTTATGTAAAAATACTAAAAGATTGGATTTACTTTTTATATCAGGTATTGATTTTTTTTCGGAAAATAGAACTGTATTAGAGAATGCTATGAATAATGGAATGAAAATTCGTTTTTTGTGTTCTCAGATCTATACCAATTTTTTATCAGATTTAGAGAAACTTGAGGATAAAGAAGGGTTGCGAAAGTCTGACACAAATATTAGTATCGAAATTGAAGATGTGACTAAAAAATATAGTAAATATGTAGAAAGTGGACAAATGGAAATTCGCTATTATTCAACACAATATCGTTTGCCGTTTATGTTGGTTTATAAAAAAAAGAAAAATATGAAGATGACAAAGGCTTTTTTAAGAGTTACTCTGCCTCCATATAATTGGGAGACCAATTTTGTGTTGATAGGTGAACGTAAAACTACTAAAAAAGATGACTTTTTTAAAACTAATAATGATGAAATAGATTTCATTTCTATGATGGAAAAACATTTCGATTGTGTTTGGGAAGTTGCGGATAGGGAAATAGATAGAAAACAAGAAATAAAAAATACAAATTTCGAAGTGAAATCTTAAAAATCTAAACTTTGAGACTTTGCTTATTTAAATATAATAACAATTACTTTGAATATAATCATGATAAAGAAGATTGGACCGTTTGGTGCAGTCTTTTTCTCTTTTCGAAATGCCTGTGAAATATGGTATAATAGAAAAATGGCAAACAAGAATACAAGTAAAACAAGACGGAGACCGTCTAAAGCAGAACTCGAGAGAAAAGAAGCGATCCAACGGATGTTGATTTCGTTGGGAATCGCGATTTTATTGATTTTCGCAGCTTTTAAATTAGGAGCTGCAGGTATCACTCTTTACAATTTAATTCGCTTGTTGGTGGGTAGTCTAGCTTATCTGGCAATATTTGCCCTATTGATCTATCTCTTCTTTTTCAAGTGGATACGAAAACAGGAAGGACTCTTATCAGGATTTTTCACCATATTTGCTGGCTTGCTCTTGATTTTTGAGGCCTACTTGGTTTGGAAATATGGTTTGGATAAGTCCGTTCTAAAAGGAACCATGGCTCAGGTTGTGACGGATTTGACTGGTTTTCGAACGACCAGTTTTGCTGGAGGGGGCTTGATCGGGGTCGCTCTTTATATTCCAACCGCCTTTCTCTTTTCAAATATCGGCACTTACTTTATTGGTTCTATCTTGATTTTAGTGGGTGCCCTCCTAGTCAGTCCTTGGTCTGTTTACGATATTGCTGAATTTTTCAGTAGAGGATTTGCAAAATGGAGGGAAGGACATGAGCGTCGAAAAGAGGAATGCTTTGTTAAACAAGAAGAAAAAGCTCGCCAAAAGGCTGAGGAAGAGGCTAGATTAGAAAAAGAAGAGGCTGAAAAAGCTTTACTCGATATGCCTCCTGTTGATATGGAAACGGGTGAAATTCTGACAGCAGATGTTGTGCTTGACGTTTCACCTTTTTCAGAAGAAGAGCGGGTGGAACCAGAAATCATCCTGCCTCAACCTGAACTTGAATTCCCTGAACAGGAAGATGGCTCTGATGACGAAGATGTTCAGGTCGATTTTTCAGCAAAGGAAGCCCTCGAATACAAACTTCCAAGCTTACAACTCTTTGCCCCTGATAAACCTAAAGACCAGTCTAAAGAGAAGAAAATCGTTCGTGAAAACATCAAAATCCTAGAAGAAACCTTTGCTAGCTTTGGTATCAAGGTAACGGTTGAACGAGCCGAAATTGGGCCATCAGTGACCAAGTATGAAGTTAAGCCAGCAGTAGGTGTAAGGGTCAACCGCATTTCCAATCTAGCAGATGACCTCGCTCTAGCCTTGGCTGCTAAGGATGTCCGAATCGAAGCACCTATCCCAGGGAAATCTTTAGTGGGAATTGAGGTACCTAACTCTGAGATTGCGACAGTTTCTTTCCGCGAACTATGGGAACAATCTCAAACGAAAGCAGAAAATCTCTTGGAAATTCCTCTAGGAAAGGCGGTTAATGGCACCGCAAGAGCTTTTGACCTTTCTAAAATGCCCCACTTGCTCGTCGCAGGTTCAACGGGTTCTGGGAAGTCAGTAGCTGTTAACGGCATTATCGCTAGCATCCTCATGAAGGCGAGACCTGATCAAGTTAAATTTATGATGGTGGACCCTAAGATGGTTGAGTTGTCTGTTTACAATGACATTCCTCATCTCTTGATTCCAGTTGTGACCAATCCACGCAAGGCTAGCAAGGCCCTGCAAAAGGTTGTGGATGAAATGGAAAATCGTTATGAACTCTTTGCCAAGGTGGGAGTTCGGAATATTGCAGGCTTTAATGCCAAGGTAGAAGAGTTCAATGCCCAGTCTGAGTACAAGCAGATTCCGCTACCGCTCATTGTCGTGATTGTTGATGAGCTGGCTGACCTTATGATGGTGGCCAGCAAGGAAGTGGAAGATACCATTATTCGTCTTGGACAGAAGGCACGTGCTGCAGGTATCCACATGATTCTTGCAACCCAGCGTCCATCTGTTGATGTCATCTCTGGTCTAATCAAAGCCAATGTCCCATCTCGTGTCGCATTTGCGGTTTCATCAGGGACAGACTCCCGTACTATCTTGGATGAAAATGGAGCTGAGAAGCTGCTTGGACGTGGAGATATGCTCTTTAAACCAATCGATGAAAATCACCCTGTTCGTCTCCAAGGCTCCTTTATCTCGGATGATGATGTTGAACGCATCGTAAACTTCATCAAGGCTCAGGCTGATGCGGACTACGATGAGAGTTTTGATCCGGGAGAAGTTTCTGAAAATGACGGAGAATTTTCAGATGGTGAATCTGGTGGTGATCCGCTCTTTGAAGAAGCTAAAGCTCTAGTCATTGAGACCCAGAAAGCCAGTGCATCTATGATTCAGCGTCGTTTATCAGTTGGATTTAACCGTGCGACCCGTCTCATGGAAGAGCTTGAGATGGCAGGTGTCATTGGTCCAGCTGAAGGTACCAAGCCAAGAAAAGTATTGCAACAATAAAAAAATAGCTTCTTTCCAAGTTTGGAGGGAGCTATTTTATTGGCTATTGATTACTTTTATACTCTTCGAAAATCTCTTCAAACCACGTCAGCTTCGCCTTGCCGTATATATG
>NZ_VMMK01000042.1:2777-8966 GCF_013277255.1 Streptococcus sp. 2154 | reverse complement strand
TTTGAGCAGCCTACGGCTAGCTTCCTAGTTTGTTCTTTGATTTTCATTGAGTATTATTTTCTGAAGTTGGAGTATTGGACTGTTTTTCATTATCAGCGGCAGGTTTACTTGGAGTAGGAGCAGGAGTAGAAGAATCCTGAGTTGCTGTTTTCTGCTCTTCTTTTTTCTCTTCCTTGCCGCTAGATTTTGGCGTTTCCTCTTGTTGTGTTTTTTCTTGACTAGTATTATTTTCCTTATTGGGACTAGTATTTTCCTGAGGGGATTCCTTTTGAATTTCTTTGACAATGGTTGTCGTCGGTTCTTTTTTTGGTATTTTTATTATTATCCAAGGCATTCATAATCGTGATAGTCGCAGTAATCAAGCCGAGGATACTACCGATAGTAGTAATGGTTTTTTGAAAAACAGTAAAGCCTTTTTTGATATGTTCTGTTTTCGGTTTTGAAGTTCTACGATAGTTAGACATACATTCTCTCCTTTGATTAAAATTTATTATACCGCATTTCTTTAAAAAAATCTTAAAAAAAGAGGAATTGCCCTTTCTTGTCGCAGGCTCCGTTTCATGATACAATAGAAGGAGTGATTTTAGAAAGCGTGAGAAAACATGATTTACTTTGATAATTCGGCGACGACCAAGCCTTATCCTGAAGCCCTTGAAACCTATATGCAGGTGACTTCAAAAATTTTAGGAAATCCATCTAGTCTCCATCGTTTGGGAGACCAGGCAACACGAATCTTAGATGCTTCTCGGCAACAGATTGCAGGTTTAATCGGTAAGAAAAGCGATGAAATCTTCTTTACTTCTGGTGGGACAGAAGGAGATAACTGGGTTATCAAGGGTGTGGCCTTTGAAAAAGCCCAGTTTGGCAAGCACATCATTGTTTCAGCCATTGAACATCCAGCAGTTAAGGAATCGGCCCTCTGGCTGAAAAGTCAAGGATTTGAAGTGGATTTTGCTCCAGTTGATAAGGAAGGATTTGTGGACGTCGAGGCCCTAGCAGTTTTGATACGACCTGATACAATCCTCGTTTCCATCATGGCTGTGAACAATGAAATAGGCTCTATCCAACCTATTGAGGCTATTTCAAAACTATTGGCAGACAAGCCAACTATTACTTTCCACGTTGATGCGGTTCAGGCACTTGCTAAGATTCCAACTGAAAAATATCTGACAGAACGAGTGGATTTCGCGACTTTCTCTGGTCACAAGTTCCACGGAGTTCGTGGTGTTGGTTTTGTCTATATCAAGTCTGGTAAGAAAATTACGCCACTGTTGACTGGTGGAGGTCAGGAGCGTGATTACCGTTCGACAACTGAAAATGTGGCAGGGATTGCAGCGACAGCCAAGGCTCTCCGTTTATCTATGGAAAAGCTAGATACCTTTAGGAGCAAGACTGGGCAGATGAAGGCAGTGATTCGTCAAGCCCTTCTGGACTATCCAGATATTTTTGTCTTTTCAGATGAGGAAGACTTTGCCCCTCATATCCTGACTTTTGGAATCAAGGGTGTTCGTGGTGAAGTCATCGTTCACGCTTTTGAAGACTATGATATTTTCATCTCAACGACCTCTGCTTGTTCGTCCAAGGCTGGGAAACCTGCAGGAACTCTGATTGCCATAGGAGTAGATAAAGATAAGGCCCAGTCAGCTGTGCGTCTTAGCCTAGACCTTGAAAATGATATGAGTCAGGTCGAGCAGTTTTTGACCAAGCTAAAATTAATTTACAACCAAACTAGAAAAGTAAGATAGGAGCATTTATGCAGTATTCAGAAATTATGATTCGCTACGGTGAGCTGTCAACCAAAGGCAAAAACCGTATGCGTTTCATCAATAAACTTCGCAATAATATTTCAGACGTTTTGTCTATCTATCCCCAAGTTAAGGTAAGGGCAGATCGTGACCGTGCCCATGCTTACCTCAATGGAGCTGATTACACAGCAGTAGCAGAATCACTCAAGCAAGTCTTCGGGATTCAAAATTTTTCTCCAGTATATAAGGTTGAAAAATCTGTAGAAGTTCTGAAGTCTTCTGTGCAAGAGATTATGCAGGACATCTACAAGGAAGGCATGACCTTTAAGATTTCTAGCAAGCGTAGCGACCACAACTTTGAACTTGACAGTCGTGAACTCAATCAAACGCTTGGAGGAGCTGTTTTCGAAGCCATTCCAAATGTGCAAGCTCAAATGAAAAGTCCTGACATCAATCTCCAAGTGGAGATTCGAGAAGAGGCAGCCTACCTTTCTTATGAAACCATTCGTGGGGCTGGTGGTTTGCCAGTTGGAACTTCAGGTAAAGGGATGCTTATGTTGTCGGGAGGGATTGATTCACCTGTAGCTGGTTATCTAGCGCTTAAGCGTGGGGTAGATATTGAGGCAGTTCACTTTGCCAGCCCACCTTACACCAGTCCTGGAGCCCTTAAAAAAGCCCAAGATTTGACTCGTAAATTGACTAAGTTTGGGGGCAATATCCAGTTTATCGAAGTTCCTTTTACAGAGATTCAAGAGGAAATCAAGGCTAAAGCGCCAGAAGCTTACTTGATGACTCTAACTCGTCGCTTTATGATGCGGATTACCGATCGTATTCGTGAGGTACGAAATGGTTTAGTTATCATCAATGGGGAAAGTCTAGGTCAAGTAGCCAGCCAAACCCTTGAAAGTATGCAGGCTATCAATGCTGTTACCAACACTCCCATCATTCGTCCAGTTGTGACCATGGACAAGTTGGAAATCATTGATATTGCACAAGAAATTGATACCTTTGACATTTCAATCCAACCGTTTGAGGACTGCTGTACGATTTTTGCACCTGACCGTCCAAAAACAAATCCTAAGATTAAGAATGCGGAGCAGTACGAAGCGCGTATGGATGTTGAAGGCTTGGTTGAGCGAGCAGTGGCAGGGATTATGATTACTGAGATTACACCTCAAGCTGAAAAAGATGAAGTCGATGACTTGATTGATAATCTGCTCTAATCAGAAAATCCAAAAGAATTTAGAAAATTAAATGAAAAAGTTAGTTTTTAATTCCAAAAATGGAAGCAAAACTAACTTTTTTTCTATAATTGTGATATAATAAAATAAAATTTTGAATATAGAGAGTTTTCTGACAATGAATCATTCCTACTTTTATCTAAAAATGAAAGAACACAAGCTCAAGGTTCCTTATACAGGTGAGGAGCGCCGTGTGCGTGTTCTTCTGCCTAAAGATTATGAGAAAGACACGAATCGTTCCTATCCTGTTGTATACTTTCATGACGGGCAAAATGTTTTTTATAGTAAAGAGTCTTTCATTGGACATTCATGGAAGATTATCCCAGCCATCAAACGAAATCCGGATATCAGTCGCATGATTGTCGTTGCTATTGACAATGATGGTATGGGGCGGATGAATGAGTATGCGGCTTGGAAGTTCCAAGAATCTCCTATTCCAGGCCAGCAGTTTGGCGGTAAGGGTGTGGAGTATGCCGAGTTTGTCATGGAGGTGGTCAAGCCTTTTATCGATGAAACTTATCGTACAAAAGCAGACCGCCAGCATACAGCCATGATTGGGTCCTCACTAGGAGGCAATATTACCCAGTTTATCGGTTTGGAATACCAAGACCAAATTGGTTGCTTGGGCGTCTTTTCATCTGCAAACTGGCTCCACCAAGAAGCCTTTAACCGCTATATCGAGCGCCAGAAACTATCGCCTAACCAGCGCATCTTCATCTATGTAGGAACAGAAGAAGCGGATGATACAGACAAGACCTTGATGGCTGGCAATATCAAACAAGCCTATATCGACTCGTCGCTTCGCTATTACCATGATTTGATAGCAGGGGGAGTACATCTGGATAATCTTGTGCTGAAAGTTCAGTCTGGTGCCATTCATAGTGAAATCCCTTGGTCAGAAAATCTACCAGATTGTCTGAGATTTTTTGCAGAAAAATGGTAAGTTAAGAAAGGAAAAAACGAAATGCATATTGAATATCTTAGCCACTGGAGTGGTCATCTTAACCGTGAAATGTACCTTAACCGTTATGGACATGCTGGGATTCCAGTTGTGGTCTTTGCTTCATCAGGTGGTAGTCACAACGAATACTATGATTTTGGCATGATTGATGCCTGTGCCTCTTTTATCGAGGAAGGCCGTGTCCAGTTCTTTACCCTATCTAGTGTGGATGGTGAGAGCTGGTTGGCTACTTGGAAAAATGCTCATGACCAAGCGGAAATGCACCGTGCCTACGAACGTTATGTGATTGAGGAGGCCATTCCTTTTATCAAGCACAAGACAGGTTGGTTTGATGGCATGATGACGACAGGTTGCTCTATGGGAGCCTATCATGCACTCAATTTCTTCCTCCAGCATCCAGATGTCTTTACCAAAGTGATTGCTCTCAGTGGTGTTTACGATGCACGTTTCTTTGTCGGCGATTACTACAACGATGATGCTATTTACCAAAACTCGCCAGTAGATTATATCTGGAACCAGAACGACGGCTGGTTTATTGACCGTTATCGTCAGGCAGAGATTGTGTTGTGTACGGGTCTTGGTGCCTGGGAACAAGATGGTCTACCATCTTTCTACAAGCTCAAAGAATCCTTTGACCAGAAACAAATTCCAGCCTGGTTTGCTGAATGGGGACACGATGTCGCCCACGACTGGGAATGGTGGCGCAAACAAATGCCTTATTTCCTCGGGAATCTCTATTTATAAAAGGAGTTACCTATGAATTACCTTGTTATTTCTCCCTACTATCCACAAAATTTTCAACAGTTTACCATTGAACTAGCTAATAAAGGCATCACAGTCTTGGGAATTGGCCAAGAACCATACGAGCAATTGGACGAACCTTTACGCAATAGCCTGACCGAGTATTTCCGTGTAGATAACCTTGAGAACATAGACGAAGTCAAACGTGCAGTTGCTTTTCTCTTTTATAAACACGGCCCAATTGACCGCATTGAGTCTCATAATGAATACTGGCTTGAGCTAGACGCAGCACTCAGGGAGCAATTCAATGCTTTTGGTGCCAAACCAGAGGATCTAAAAAAGACGAAATTTAAATCTGAAATGAAGAAACTTTTCAAAAAAGCAGGTGTTCCTGTGGTACCTGGAGCTGTTATCAAGACGGAAGCAGATGTTGATCAAGCAGTGAAAGAAATCGGTCTTCCAATGATTGCCAAACCTGACAATGGAGTGGGAGCAGCCGCAACCTTTAAACTGGAAAGCCAGGAAGATGTGAACCATTTCAAACAAGAATGGAATCACGCAACCAGTTATTTCTTTGAAAAATTTGTCACTTCCAGCGAAATCTGTACCTTTGACGGGCTCGTGGACAAGGATGGTAAAATTGTCTTCTCAACAACCTTTGATTACGCCTATACACCGCTTGATCTCATGATTTACAAGATGGACAATTCTTATTACGTTCTCAAGGATATGAATCCTAAATTACGTAAATATGGTGAGGCAATTGTCAAGGAATTTGGCATGAAAGAACGGTTCTTCCATATTGAGTTCTTCCGTGAAGGGGACGATTACATTGCCATTGAGTACAATAACCGTCCTGCAGGTGGTTTCACTATTGATGTTTATAACTTTGCTCACTCTTTGGATCTCTATCGTGGATATGCTGCTATTGTAGCAGGAGAAGAGTTCCCAGCGTCAGAGTTTGAACCGCAGTATTGTTTGGCTACTTCTCGCCGTGCAAATGCTCACTATGTCTATTCTGAGGAGGACTTGCTTGCCAAATATAGCCAGCAGTTCAAGGTTAAAAAAATCATGCCAGAGGCCTTTGCGGAACTTCAAGGAGATTACCTTTATATGCTGACAACTCCGAGTCGACAAGAAATGGATCAGATGATTGCTGATTTCGGACAACGTCAAGAATAAGAACTATCGGATTAAGGAAATTCACTCCCTTAATCCTTTTGTTTTGTCTGATAAAAAATAAGAGCATCCTAACAAGGTAGCTATCATAAAACTTGTTCGATAACTATTTGAAGCAGGATTAGGTGGTCAGAAATTGAATTTTAATATTTCAATTGAGTCATAGTATTATGTTTTTGTATCCTTAAATCAGCTAAAAGGATCCATGACGACACCTATATGATATAGTTTTCAAGATACCAAACAAGTCTATTAATACTCAATGAAAATCAAAGAGCAAACTAGGAAGCTAGCCGCAGGTTGCTCAAAATACTGTTTTGAG
>NZ_VMMK01000042.1:0-2747 GCF_013277255.1 Streptococcus sp. 2154 | reverse complement strand
GGTTGTGGATAGAACTGACAGAGTCAGTATCATATACCTACGGCAAGGTGAAGCTGACATGGTTTGAAGAGATTTTCGAAGAGTATAAAATATTCAGGTGACGCATAGATATAGTTAATTGAAGCTTTGTTTGAGATCTGATAAAATAATGATATTACTAAGTTTTAAAAACTAAAGAAAAGGGAAGATATGATTACAGGCGAATTAAAAAATAAAATCGATCAGCTGTGGGAAATTCTTTGGACAGAAGGAAACGCAAATCCTTTAACAAATATTGAACAGTTGACTTATCTCTTATTTATGAAAGATTTGGATAGTGTCGAGCTTGGACGTGAAAGTGATGCTGAATTTCTAGGGATTCCTTATGAGGGAGTTTTTCCAAAAGATAAACCTGAATACCGTTGGTCAACTTTTAAAAATATAGGAGATGCTCAGGAAGTTTATCGTTTAATGACTCAGGAGATTTTTCCGTTTATTAAAAATCTCAAGGGAGATACAGATGATACAGCCTTTTCACGATATATGCGAGAAGCTATTTTTCAAATAAATAAACCTGCTACGCTTCAAAAGGCAATTTCTATCTTAGATGTTTTTCCAACTAGGGGATTAGATGTAGATTTTGATAATGACAAACAAAGTATTACTGATATCGGAGATATCTATGAATATCTGTTATCAAAATTGTCGACCGCAGGTAAAAATGGACAGTTCCGTACACCTCGTCACATCATCGATATGATGGTTGAGTTGATGCAACCGACCATCAAAGATATTATCTCAGATCCTGCTATGGGTTCTGCTGGCTTCTTAGTATCTGCTAGCCGTTACTTAAAGCGTAAGAAAGATGAATGGGAAACCAATACAGATAATATCAATCATTTTCATAATCAGATGTTTCATGGAAATGATACGGATACGACTATGTTGAGACTTGGGGCGATGAACATGATGCTACATGGAGTAGAAAATCCACAAATCAGTTACCTTGACTCGCTGTCTCAAGATAATGAAGAAGCCGATAAATATACTTTGGTTTTAGCAAATCCTCCTTTTAAGGGCTCACTTGACTACAATTCAACCTCTAATGACCTTCTTGCAACCGTAAAAACCAAAAAAACAGAATTACTCTTTCTTTCTCTTTTCTTGCGAACTTTAAAACCAGGTGGACGAGCAGCAGTTATCGTACCTGATGGTGTCCTTTTTGGTTCGTCTAAAGCTCATAAAGGAATTCGTCAGGAAATTGTAGAGAACCATAAGCTTGATGCTGTAATCTCAATGCCTAGTGGTGTTTTCAAGCCTTATGCTGGAGTTTCAACTGCCATTCTCATCTTTACAAAAACTGGCAATGGTGGTACTGACAAGGTCTGGTTTTACGATATGAAAGCGGATGGCTTAAGTTTGGATGATAAGCGACAACCGATTAGCGACAATGATATTCCAGATATTATCGAACGCTTTCATCATCTTGAAAAAGAAGCAGAACGTCAGAGAACGGATCAATCTTTCTTTGTTCCAGTTGCTGAGATAAAGGAAAATGATTATGATTTGTCTATCAATAAATATAAAGAGATTGAGTATGAAAAAGTTGAGTATGAACCAACAGAAGTCATCTTAAAGAAAATCAATGATTTAGAAAAAGAAATTCAAGCTGGCTTAGCAGAGTTAGAAGAATTACTCAAGTAGGGAGGTAGCTGTATGAAAAAAGTGAAGTTGGGGGAAGTTTGTGAGATTTTATCTGGTTACGCTTTTAAATCATCACAATTTAATGATAACAAAATTGGTCTCCCCTTAATACGAATTCGAGATGTAGAAAGAGGTTTTTCTGATACCTACTTTGAAGGAACTTATTCCGAAGAATATCTTATTAAAAATGGAGACTTATTGATTACAATGGATGGCAGTTTTATATTGAAAAAATGGGAGGGGGATTTAGCGCTACTTAATCAACGTGTCTGTAAAATTAAAATTACGGATAAAAGTGTAGATGAAGGTTATATATCTTGGTTGATTCCTAAATTTTTAAAAGAAAGTGAAGATAAGACCCCTTTTGTTACAGTGAAACATCTTTCAGTAGCTAAAATAAAAGATATCTCATTTGTATTGCCTAATAAACTAGAACAAAAGCTAATTGCAAAAAAACTAAATACGATAAGTCAAATTTATGATTTTCGTAAAATTCAATCAGAAAAATTTAACGAGCTCGTCAAATCCCGATTTAACGAGATGTTTGGGGATTTTTATACTACATTATTCCCCAAATATAAAATAGGTGAAAAATTTGAAGTTTCTAGTGGAAGTACACCATCAAGAGATAATAAATTATATTGGGATAGCGGAACGATTAATTGGGTAAAAACAACTGAGGTAATAAATAGAGAAATTACGGAAACTGAGGAAAAAATCACAAAATTTGCTTTAGAAAATACATCTCTTAAACTTTTTCCAGTTGATACAATATTAATTGCTATGTATGGTCAAGGACAAACAAGAGGAAGAAGTGCAATCCTCAAAGTTGAATCTACTAGCAACCAAGCATGTGGGGCTATATTTCCAAATAAAATAGACAATCCAGTTTTTATTTGGCATCAATTAATGCTAAGGTATAGCGAATTACGAGAACTTGGACGAGGAGGAAATCAACCTAATTTAAACGGTCAACTGATTAAAAATTTTGAACTGATTTTCCCCCCTCTAGCCCTCCAAAATGAGTTCGCAGACTTTGTAGCCCAGGTCGACAAATCACAATT
>NZ_VMMK01000041.1:0-27723 GCF_013277255.1 Streptococcus sp. 2154 | reverse complement strand
TGAGTCCCTTTCATTATACCACAAACTAGTCACCCTGACTAGTTTGTTTTACGCTATCAGGGATGGAATGTAATTCGAATGTGAGAATGTCTTTAGTAAATCGAACGTGAAAATGTCCCATTTGATAAAATAGTCGTATGAAAAGTATCCAACTGAATATGAATGAAACGAAAAAATATCTTGTGATAAAAGCTATAGACCAAGGAAAGAAAACAAAGAATCGAGCCTGTGTCGAACTGAATCTTTCTGAAAGACAAATCAATCGTCTGCTACTAGCCTATCAACAGAAAGGAAAAGAAGCCTTCAGACACGGAAACAGAAATCGAAAACCAAAACATGCAATCCCTGATGAAATCAAAGAACGTGTCCTAAAGAAATACCTCTCCTATGAAACATATAAACCAAATGTCCTTCATTTCTGTGAATTACTAGCTGAAGAAGAGGGAATTCAGCTCTCTGATACAACTGTTAGAAAAATACTCTATAAGGAAAACATCCTCTCTCCCAAGTCTCACAGAAAGACAAAGAAGAGACTAAGAAAACAAGCTAAACTGAGCCTGGAACAACTCGTAAACGCTCCAAGTTGGTCTACTGCCCAAGTAAAATTTATACTAAACAGAAATTAAAAAACAAATTAGAAGACTTGGATTGCACAGCTCAAAATACTGATTTTAGAAAGTGGAATACTAATTAATGGAGTTGTAACAAATAGTTGACAGTGTTTGTTGCTTTTTGACTTCAAAGGAGTATTACTGGATTTTCTCCTCAAATTAGACTTTTGCCCAGACTCTTCTCTCTTATGCTTGATAACGTTTCACACCATCTAGATAGGTTGCTACCAATTCCAAATCTTTGTCTAAAACAATAAAATCTGCATCATAACCTTCACGAATTTGTCCACAGACGTCATCGATGTGAACGGATTTAGCTGGGTTGAAGCTGGCCATCATGACTGCTTCATGCGGATTCGCAATTCCCCATTCGACTACATTCTTCACACCATCTTTGAGTTTGAGGATAGAACCTGCCAAGTTACCTGTCGATTTGAGGCGTGCAGTTCCATTTGCAACGACAACTGGGAATTCTCCCAACATATAGTCACCGTCTTCCAATCCACCAGCTGTCATACAGTCTGTAATAAGAGCAATGTTTTCTGTCCCTTTTTGTTTGATAAGAATTTCGCAGGCTTTTGGATCTACGTGATGGCCATCACAGATCAACTCTGCATAGGTATGAGGTAATTGATACATGGCTCCAACCATACCCAGTTCGCGGTGAGTCAACCCACGCATTCCATTGTAGGCGTGTACCCAAACACTCGCTCCAGCATCGACTGCTTTTTTAGCTTCATCAAAAGTCGCGTTTGAGTGCCCAAGAGCAACCGTTACACCTTCTCCGGTGATAGTCCGTACAAAGTCTTCTACACCTTCACGCTCTGGCGCAAGAGCAATTTTATTTAGCAAGCCATTTGCTGCTTTTTGCCAAGCACGAAACTCATCCATGCGAGGATCTTTCATGTAGGCAGGGTTTTGAGCCCCCTTGTATTTCTCTGTGAAATAAGGCCCTTCAAAATAAATTCCACGAATTTTCGCGCCACTTGCTTCTTGATAACGAGCACCGATATTTTCAGTTACCGCAAGCAATTGCTCATAAGTCGATGTCAAAGTTGTTGGCAAGAAGCTCGTTACCCCCATGCTGAGGAGTCCTTCACTCATAGTATGAAGCGTTCCTTCGATATTATTATCCATAACATCCACACCGCCAAATCCATGAATGTGGGTATCCACAAGTCCTGGAGCAATGCTATAACCTGTATAGTCAATCACCTCAGCTCCTTCAGGAATCTGCTCTACATGTTTTCCAAACTTGCCGTCCACAAGTTCCAAGTAACCACCTCGACGAACTCCGTGTGGGTAGAAAAACTGATCCGCTTTAATATAGTTAGGCATAATGTTAACCTCCTTAAAAAATTGATTCTACAATTTATTATGTCAATTACATTATAAACCTTTCTTTTTCATTTGTAAATGGTATAGACCTATTTTCTGAAGATATTTTAAAAGCGATATTTCACGTTCGAATCACAACACATCTAAATAAATAAGAAAGAGCAGTTGAAAAATTACTGCTTTTTTGTTACACTAGATAGAAAGACTGTAAAGGATAATCTGGCTTTTTGCCATTATTCTAGAGAAATGTTATTTCACAGACTGACTAAAAGGAGACACAATGGCAGACCGAGGCTTACTAATCGTTTTTTCTGGTCCTTCAGGGGTTGGCAAAGGAACGGTTAGAAGAGAGATTTTTGAGAGTTCTGAAAATCAATTTCAATACTCTGTATCGATGACGACACGCGCACAACGTCCTGGAGAAGTGGACGGTGGTGACTATTTCTTCCGTACTCGTGAAGAGTTTGAAGAGCTGATTCGTCAAGGACAGATGTTGGAATACGCAGAATATGTCGGCAACTACTATGGAACTCCTCTGACCTACGTCAATGAAACCTTGGACAAGGGAATCGATGTTTTCCTTGAAATTGAAGTTCAGGGTGCTCTTCAGGTTAAGAAAAAGGTTCCAGATGCTGTCTTTATCTTCCTGACACCACCAGATTTGGATGAATTACAAGACCGCTTGGTAGGTCGTGGAACAGATAGCGCAGAAGTGATTGCCCAACGAATCGAAAAAGCCAAGGAAGAAATTGCTCTCATGCGTGAGTATGATTATGCGATTGTCAACGATCAGGTGCCCCTAGCTGCTGAGCGTGTCAAACGTGTGATCGAAGCAGAGCACTTCCGTGTGGACCGTGTCATTGGTCACTATCAGGAGATGTTACCAAAGTCTCCAACTACCCGATAAAATTTAGAAAATAGGTACAAGCAAATGATGTTAAAACCCTCTATTGATACCTTGCTCGACAAGGTTCCTTCAAAATATTCACTCGTAATCTTGGAAGCAAAACGTGCCCACGAATTGGAAGCAGGTGCACCAGCAACTCAAGGTTTCAAGTCTGAAAAATCAACTCTTCGCGCTCTAGAAGAAATCGAATCAGGAAACGTAACCATTCACCCAGACCCAGAAGGGAAACGTGAAGCAGTGCGTCGCCGTATCGAAGAAGAAAAACGCCGCAAAGAAGAAGAAGAAAAGAAAATCAAAGAGCAAATCGCTAAAGAAAAAGAAGATGGTGAAAAAATTTAAGGTTGGGGGGACTCAATCTTATTTTTTCTATTGTAAGAATGTACTGACAAGGAGGAGGTGAGAAGATGGTTATAGCCAATATTATTGTAGATGTGCCCTTGATGCAGACGGACCAGCCCTATAGTTACAAGATTCCTAAGGAATTTGAGGGAATGCTAGAAGTTGGGATGCGGGTTCATGTGCCTTTTGGTAAGGGCAATCGCCTGATTCAAGGGATTGTTCTTGGTTTGGAGTCCCAAGTGGATGAAGAAGGGGTAAGTCAAGATTTAAAAGATATTGCCGAGGTACTGGATTTTTCTCCTGTTCTCACGCAAGAACAACTCTGGCTGGCTGAGGAGCTCCGCAAATCTGTATTTTCTTACAAAATCTCTATTCTCAAGGCTATGCTACCGGGATTTCTAAATTCTAGCTATGACAAGATTCTCTATCCTCTGGAAGGTCTGAGTCAGGAAGACCGAGAGCGCTTGTTTGGTTCTGAAGATTCACTAGCCTTTTCTTCTCTGGATTTAGGTAAGCAAGCTGAAATGATGCGTTTGACTAGAAAAGGCCTACTTGGTCTGGAATATCAGGCAGTCGATCAAAAGAAGGTCAAGACCCAGTCTTGGTATGAGGTGAATCTAGCTCAATTAGAAGGTGTTGAAATATCTGCGCGTGCCAAGAAAAAGTTGGAATTGAGAGATTACTTGCTGTCTCATCCTGAGAGTGCTTCCTTGGCTAGTTTGTTAGAGTCCTACTCACGGGAGCAGGTCAACTTTTTTGTGGAACAAGGTGCTGTGTCCATAGTCCAAAAGGAAGTGCAACGCTCGGCTGCTTATTTTGAAGGGATTGAAGCAAGTCAGCCTTTGGAGTTGAATCCAGAGCAAAGACAGGCGCGTGATGCGGTTGTGAGTGCTATTGGTAGTCATCAGCCTCCCTTCCTCCTTCAAGGGATCACAGGAAGTGGGAAGACCGAGGTTTACTTACAAATAATCCAAGGAGCTTTGGATAAGGGGAAAACAGCCATCTTGTTAGTGCCTGAGATTTCCTTGACTCTGCAGATGACGGAGCGTTTTATTGCTCGCTTTGGTAAGAAAGTGGCCATTCTTCACTCAGGCCTGTCCAATGGTGAAAAGTATGATGAATGGCGCAAGGTGGAACGCGGCGATGCCCAAGTTGTTGTTGGTGCTAGATCTGCCATCTTTGCTCCGCTGAAAAATCTAGGTGTCATGATTATCGATGAGGAGCATGAAGCGACTTATAAGCAGGACAGTAATCCCCGTTACCATGCTAGAGAGGTGGCTATTTTACGGGCTCATTATAATCAAGCGGCTCTGGTGCTTGGTTCAGCAACTCCTAGTCTGGAAAGCCGTGCTCGGGCTGGCAAAGGCGTTTATCAACATTTACGTCTGACCCAACGCGCCAATCCTTTAGCTAGAATCCCTGAGGTTCAAGTGATTGACTTTCGGGACTATATCGGACAAAACGAGACGTCAAATTTTACGCCTCCTTTGCTAGAAGCGATTCAGGACCGTCTGGCTAAAAAAGAGCAGGTGGTTCTCATGCTCAATCGCCGTGGTTATTCTAGCTTTGTCATGTGTCGGGAGTGTGGGACGGTGGATACTTGTCCCAACTGTGATATTTCCTTGACCTTGCACATGGATACCAAGAATATGAACTGCCATTATTGTGGTTTTTCGAAGGACATTCCTCAGGTCTGTCCTAACTGTAAGAGCCGCAGTATTCGCTACTATGGGACAGGGACACAGAAGGCTTATGACGAGCTAGCAGAACTCTTTCCCCAGGCTCGCATTCTGCGCATGGATGTGGACACGACTCGTAAGAAAGGTAGTCACCAAGCTCTGCTTGACCAGTTTGGGCGAGGAGAAGCAGATATTTTACTAGGTACTCAGATGATTGCCAAGGGATTGGATTTTCCAAATGTGACCCTAGTCGGTGTTCTAAATGCGGATACGGCCTTGAATCTGCCTGATTTCCGTTCTTCTGAGAGAACCTTCCAGCTCTTGACTCAGGTGGCAGGTCGAGCAGGACGTGCTGAAAAAGCTGGGCAGGTCTTGATTCAGTCTTACAATCCTCAGCACTACGCTATTCGATTTGCAAAAGACCAGGACTACGAAGGCTTTTATGCTTATGAAATGGGTATCAGACGACAACTTGGCTATCCACCTTACTATTTCACCATTGGCATTACCCTTTCTCACAAGAAAGAAGAAGAGGTGGTCAAACGTGCCTATGAAGTCATGAACATTTTGCGGTCAGGTTTGTCTGAAACCAGTAACATCCTCGGGCCAACGCCCAAACCCATCGCCCGTACTCACAACCTCTATCATTACCAGATTTTAATTAAATACCGTTTAGAAGATGAGCTGGGACCAACCCTCAACCAGGTCTTGGCCTTGACTCAAGAAAGGGAAAATAGTGAGCTCCGTCTCAGCATTGACCATGAGCCACAGCAATTTTTATAAGAAGGAGAAGATATGACAAAACTAATCTTTATGGGGACACCCGACTTTTCAGCAACAGTCTTAAAAGGACTTTTGACAGATAACCGTTACGAAATTCTAGCCGTTGTGACCCAGCCAGACCGTGCTGTCGGACGTAAAAAAGTTATCCAGGAAACCCCAGTTAAACAAGCTGCAAAAGAGGCAGGACTTCCTATCTACCAACCTGAAAAACTATCTGGAAGTCCAGAGATGGAAGATCTTATGAAGCTAGGAGCAGATGGGATTGTGACTGCCGCTTTTGGCCAGTTTCTCCCAAGTAAACTCCTTGATAGCATGGACTTTGCGGTCAACGTTCACGCGTCACTCCTTCCTAAACATCGTGGTGGTGCTCCGATCCATTATGCCTTGATTCAAGGTGATGAGGAAGCTGGTGTAACCATTATGGAGATGGTTAAGGAAATGGATGCAGGGGATATGATTTCTCGTCGTAGTATTCCGATCACAGATGAGGACAATGTTGGCACCTTGTTTGAAAAATTGGCGCTAGTTGGTCGTGATTTGCTTTTGGATACTTTGCCTGCCTACATTGCTGGTGACATCAAACCTGAACCGCAGGATCCAAGTCAGGTTACTTTCTCGCCAAATATCAAGCCAGAGGAAGAAAAGTTGGATTGGACTAAAAGCAATCGTCAACTTTTCAACCAAATCAGAGGGATGAACCCCTGGCCTGTTGCCCATACTTTCCTTAAGGGCGACCGCTTTAAGATTTATGAAGCCCTGCCAGTAGAAGGTCAGGGAAATCCAGGAGAGATTCTCTCTATCGGCAAGAAAGAATTGATTGTCGCAACGGCAGAAGGAGCTTTGTCTCTTAAGCAAGTGCAGCCAGCTGGTAAGCCTAAGATGGACATCGCTTCCTTCCTCAACGGAGTTGGACGTACATTGACTGTAGGAGAACGATTTGGTGACTAAAGTAGAAACGGCTAGAAGTTTAGCCCTGGCAGTATTAGAGGATGTTTTTATCAATCAAGCATACTCAAATATCGCCTTAAATAAGCATCTCAAGGGAAGTCAACTTTCGGCAGCAGACAAGGGCTTAGTGACCGAGCTAGTCTATGGAACGGTAGCCCGTAAACTGACTCTGGAATGGTACCTATCCCATTTTATCGAAGACAGAGATAAGTTAGATAACTGGCTCTATGTCCTTCTTCTCATGAGTGCCTACCAGCTCCGCTATTTGAACAAGATTCCAGATTATGCTGTGGTCAATGAAGCAGTGGAATTGGCCAAAGTCCGTAAAAAAGGCAGTGAAAAATTGGTCAACGCCGTCCTTCGCCGTATCTTGCGTGAAGGCTGGCCAGATATTGCTAGCATCAAACGAAAAAACAAGCGTGACTCCATCGCTTATTCCCTTCCGGTTTGGCTAGTTGCAAAGCTCAAGGAAGAATACGGAGAGGAGCGAGCGCAAGCTATTTTTGAAAGTCTCTTGGTGCGAAACAAGGCCAGTATTCGTGTAACTGATTTAAGCCGAAAAGAGGAAATCCAAGCCTTATTGGAGGCGAATAATTCCCTTTTAGCAACCACTGGTCTGGTTAAGGAGCAAGGGCATTTTGCAGGCCATGATTTGTTTGCAGAAGGGACTATAACCATCCAAGACGAGTCTAGTCAGCTGGTTGCGCCAACTTTGAATTTGCAGGGAGATGAGCGAGTGCTTGATGCCTGTGCGGCTCCGGGTGGGAAAACAGCCCATATAGCCTCTTATCTCACGACAGGTCAGGTTACTGCTCTGGACTTGTACGATCACAAGTTGGACTTAATCCAAGAAAATGCTCAACGTCTGGGAGTTGCAGATCGGGTTCAAAGGCAAAAATTGGATGCCAGAAAGGTGCATGAGTTTTTTAGTCAGGATTCATTTGATAAGATTTTAGTGGATGCTCCCTGTTCAGGAATCGGTCTTTTGCGCCGAAAACCAGATATCAAATACAATAAAGAAACGGCAGATTTCGCGTCCTTACAGGAAATTCAGCTAGAAATATTAGGTAGTGTTTGTCAAACACTAGGCAAAGGTGGTATAATAACTTATAGTACCTGTACTATTGTCTCAGAGGAGAATTTTCAAGTCGTTGAGGCGTTTTTAGAAAGTCATCCTGAGTTCGAGCAGGTAAAGCTAGAACATGAATGTAAGGATATCATGAAAGACGGCTGTATCCTCATTACACCTGAATTGTATGGAAGTGATGGATTCTTCATCAGTCAATTTCGCAAGATATCGGATTAGGAAGGAACTGACACATGGAAATTTCATTATTAACAGATGTTGGTCAGAAACGGACAAATAACCAAGACTATGTCAACCACTATGTCAATAGAGCTGGACGTACTATGATTATTTTAGCTGATGGGATGGGAGGTCATCGCGCAGGGAATATCGCTAGTGAAATGGCGGTAACAGACCTAGGTATAGCTTGGGTTGATACCCAAATCGATACAGTCAATGAAGTGCGTGAATGGTTCGCCCATTACCTAGAAATTGAAAATCAAAAGATTCACCAGCTTGGTCAGGATGAAGCTTACAGAGGTATGGGAACTACTTTGGAAGTCCTTGCTATTATCGATAATCAGGCTATCTATGCTCATATTGGTGATTCGCGTATCGGCTTGATTCGTGGAGAAGAATACCATCAGTTGACGAGCGACCATTCTTTGGTCAATGAATTACTCAAGGCTGGTCAATTGACACCAGAAGAGGCAGAAGCTCATCCGCAAAAAAATATTATCACCCAGTCTATTGGGCAAAAAGATGAAATTCAGCCTGATTTTGGGACAGTGATCCTTGAGTCAGGTGACTATCTCTTGCTCAATAGTGACGGCTTGACCAACATGATTTCAGGCAGTGAGATTCGGGATATTGTAACCAGTGATATTCCTTTAGCAGATAAAACGGAGACACTTGTTCGTTTTGCTAACAATGCAGGAGGTTTAGACAACATTACGGTTGCCCTTGTTTCTATGAACGAGGAGGATGCAGAATGATCCAAATCGGCAAGATTTTTGCCGGACGCTATCGGATTGTCAAACAGATTGGTCGAGGAGGCATGGCAGATGTTTACTTAGCCAAAGATTTGATTCTAGACGGGGAAGAAGTGGCAGTGAAGGTTCTGAGGACTAACTACCAGACGGACCCGATAGCTGTAGCTCGTTTTCAGCGTGAAGCGAGAGCTATGGCAGATTTAGACCATCCTCATATCGTTCGGATAACAGATATTGGTGAGGAAGACGGTCAACAGTACCTCGCTATGGAGTATGTGGCTGGACTTGACCTTAAACGCTATATCAAGGAACACTATCCTCTTTCTAATGAAGAAGCCGTCCGTATCATGGGACAAATTCTTCTCGCCATGCGTTTGGCTCATACCAGAGGGATTGTTCACAGGGACTTGAAACCTCAAAACATCCTCTTGACACCAGATGGGACTGTCAAGGTTACAGACTTTGGGATTGCAGTAGCCTTTGCTGAGACGAGTCTGACTCAGACTAACTCGATGCTGGGCTCCGTTCATTACTTGTCACCAGAGCAGGCGCGTGGTTCTAAGGCGACTGTACAAAGTGATATCTATGCCATGGGGATCATTTTCTATGAGATGCTGACAGGCCATATCCCTTATGATGGGGATAGCGCTGTGACCATCGCCCTCCAGCATTTCCAAAAACCACTGCCGTCCGTTATTGCTGAGAATCCATCTGTGCCCCAGGCTTTGGAGAATGTTGTTATCAAGGCAACTGCTAAGAAATTGACAGATCGCTATAAATCAGTTGCTGAAATGTATGTGGATTTGTCTAGTAGTTTGTCTTATAATCGTCGTAATGAACCAAAGCTGGTCTTTGACGATGCGACTAAGGCGGACACCAAGACTCTACCAAAAGTATCCCAGAGCACCTTGACATCTATTCCTAAGGTTCAAGCGCAGACAGAACACAAACCAATCAAAAAACCAAGCCAGGCTGTGACAGAGGAAACTTACCAACCACAAGCACCGAAAAAACGCAGATTTAAGATGCGTTACCTGATTTTTTTGGCCAGCCTTGTATTGGTGGCAGCTTCTCTTATTTGGATACTATCCAGAACTCCTGCAACCATTGCCATTCCAGATGTGGCAGGTCAGACAGTTGCGGAGGCCAAGGAAACCCTCAAGAAAGCCAATTTTGAGATTGGCGAGGAGAAGTCAGAGGCTAGTGAAAAGGTGGAAGAGGGGCGGATTATCCGTACAGATCCTGGCGCTGGAACGGGTCGAAAAGAAGGAACGAAAATCAATTTGGTTGTCTCATCAGGCAAGCAATCTTTCCAAATTAGTAATTATGTCGGTCGGAAATCCTCTGATGTCATTGCGGAATTAAAAGAGAAAAAAGTTCCAGATAATTTGATTAAAATTGAGGAAGAAGAGTCGAATGAGAGTGAGGCTGGAACGGTCATGAAGCAAAGTCTACCAGAAGGTACGACCTATGACTTGAGCAAGGCAACTCAAATCGTCTTGACAGTAGCTAAAAAAGCTACGACGATTCAATTAGGGAACTATATTGGACGGAACTCTACAGAAGTCATCTCAGAACTCAAGCAGAAGAAGGTTCCTGAGAATTTGATTAAGATAGAGGAAGAAGAGTCCAGCGAAAGCGAACCAGGAACGATTATGAAACAAAGTCCAGGTGCAGGTATCCCTTATGATTTGAGTAAACCTACTCAAATCGTCTTGACAGTAGCTAAAAAAGTTACAAGTGTTGCCATGCCGAGTTACATTGGTTCCAGCTTGGAGTTTACTAAGAACAATTTGATTCAAATTGTTGGGATTAAGGAAGCCAATATAGAAGTTGTAGAAGTGACGAAAGCACCTGCAGGTAGTGCAGAAGGCATGGTTGTTGAACAAAGTCCTAGAGCAGGTGAAAAGGTAGACCTCAATAAGACAAGGGTCAAGATTTCAATCTACAAACCTAAAACAAGTTCAGCTACTCCTTAAAATCAGATGGATAATCAAAATAAGTAATCAATCTTTGTCATGATTTCATGGCAAAGATTTTTTTTGAGTCCGGATTTGTGATAGAATAGAAGGAGTTGATAAAAGGAGGAACGCATGGAAGAATCAAGAGAATTAAATGCCGTCATCGATGTGATTATGCTAGCGGGGACTATTCTCCTTAAAAGTGGTTCAGAGATTCATCGCGTAGAAGATACCATGATTCGGATTGCGCATTCGCAGGGGATTGTGGATTGCAATGTCCTTGCCATGCCTGCCGCTATCTTTTTCTCTATTGAAAATACCAATATTTCGCGCATGAAGCGGGTGACCTCCTCTTCTTATAACATCGAAAAAGTCTGCGATGTGAACCAGATTTCTCGTCAGCTGGTTGGGGGGCAGATTGATTTAGAAACAGCCTTTAAGCAATTGACGGCCTTGCAGGCCCAACCCCTTCCCTATACTAAGTTGCAGGTAACTCTGGCTGCGACCTTAAGTGCTCCTTTCTTTTCGGTTATGTTTAGTGGAAATATCTACGACGCACTTGGGGCAGGAGTGGCGACCTTATTTGGTTTTGCTTTTTCCCTCTATGTGGAGAAGTTTATCCGAATTCCCTTTGTGACAGCCTTTGCTGGGGCCTTCGTCTTTGGAATGATTGCCCAGTTTTGGGCTCGCTACACAGGCTTTCCTTCAACGGCAGACTTGATTATAGCTGGTGCGGTCATGCCGTTTGTTCCAGGAATTGCCTTGACCAATGCGGTTCGTGATATTATGACCAACCACATAAACTCTGGTATGAGCAAGATGTTTGAATCCCTGCTCATTACCCTTGCTTTAGGGGCAGGAACTTCTGTCGCCTTGGTATTGATGAACTAATATGACACTAATAACCTTTTTATTACAAGCAGTAGCAAGTCTTCTTGCTATTATTACCTTTCTAATCGTACTCAATGTTCAGCGGTCCATGCTCTTACCAGGAGGAATTTTGGGCATGGCTGTCTGGCTAGTCTATCTCTTGCTCAAGGAACCGACCAATGTTATTGTGGCTACTTTTATTGCAGCCATTATAGGTTCTTGTGTCAGCCAGATTTTAAGTATTCTTTATAAGACTCCTGCTGTGGTCTTTATCTTAGCAATCTTGGCACCCTTGGTTCCGGGTTATCTCTCCTATCGGACAACTGCCTTTTTTGTGACAGGGGACTATAATAAAGCGCTGGCAAGTGCAACATTAGTTGTTATGCTGGCTCTGGTCATTTCCATTGGAATGGCTAGCGGAACAGTGATTCTCAGACTGTATCATTATATAAAAACACATCGAGTATCGTAGACTTTACAGAAATAAAAGAATTTTCTGAAAAATGAGATAAATATAGTGACAAGGCTTTCTATGTATGCTATTCTCTCTATATAAAGGAGGAAAAATCATGAAAAAATCACTATTTTCCTTATTGTCTGTAAGTCTACTGACTTTGTTGCTTATCCCAGTCATGGTTTCTAGTTTGGGTTCAGAGTTTCAAAGTGGATTACAAGAGCATCAGTTGATTGCCGAAAAGGTTAGTAAAACACTTGACAAGACATTTGATAAGGATGTCAGAGAAATTCCGACCAGTCAGTTTTATCAAGAATTTGTAGATGAGATGGGAAGGACTTACTCAGGAAATTTAATCCTCCAGGAACTGATAACTGAGAATGGGGCTTATAAAGCTACTTATATCGGTGAACTCTCTAGCAACTAATCATTCTTTGAAATTATGACCAATAAGAGGCTTGATTTGGTGAATCAAGTCTTTTTTATCTCTTTTACTGCCATTTGTGATAAAATAGTACCGAACGATTTTTTACATGAATGATAAAACAGAGGTAAATATGACAATCGGTATTGATAAGATTGGTTTTGCGACCAGTCAATATGTCTTGAAGTTACAAGACCTAGCAGAAGCGAGGGGAATTGACCCTGAAAAATTAAGCAAAGGACTCTTACTCGAGGAATTGAGTATTGCGCCCTTAACTGAGGACATCGTGACCTTGGCGGCCAGTGCTAGTGACTTTATTTTAACTGAGCAAGAAAGAGCAGAAATTGACATGGTCATTGTGGCGACCGAGTCAGGAATTGACCAGAGTAAGGCTGCAGCCGTCTTTGTGCATGGCTTGCTGGGTATTCAGCCCTTTGCGCGTAGTTTCGAGATTAAAGAAGCCTGCTATGGAGCGACAGCTGCCCTTCATTATGCCAAATTGCATGTGGAAAATTCTCCAGAGTCCAAGGTCTTGGTCATTGCCAGTGATATTGCCAAGTACGGTATTGAAACTCCAGGAGAACCAACTCAAGGTGCTGGAAGTGTGGCCATGTTGATTACACAAAATCCACGCATGATGGCCTTTAATAATGACAATGTTGCTCAAACCCGTGACATCATGGATTTTTGGCGTCCAAATTACTCGACAACTCCTTATGTAAATGGTGTCTATTCTACCCAACAATATTTGGATAGTTTGAAAACGACTTGGCTTGAATATCAAAAACGCTACCAGCTTACTTTGGATGATTTTACGGCTGTTTGTTTCCATTTGCCTTATCCTAAATTAGCCTTAAAAGGTTTGAAAAAAATCATGGATAAGAGCCTGCCTCAAGAGAAAAAAGACCTCTTGCAAAAGCATTTTGACCAGTCTATTCTTTACAGTCAAAAGGTGGGGAATATCTACACAGGTTCACTTTTCCTTGGGCTTCTGTCTCTCTTGGAAAATACAGATAGCTTGAAGGCTGGGGATAAAATCGCCCTTTATAGTTACGGAAGTGGTGCTGTAGCTGAGTTCTTCAGCGGTGAATTGGTTGAAGGTTATGAAGCTTATCTGGATAAAGACCGCTTGAACAAGCTCGACCAACGAACTGCCTTATCTGTTTCAGACTATGAAAAGATCTTCTTTGAGGAAGTGGACTTGGATGAATCTGGTTCAGCCAAGTTTACTGGTTTTGAAAATCAAGACTATGCCTTGGTGGAGATTGTCGACCACCAACGCCGTTATAGCAAGGTTGAAAAATAATGAAGATAAGTTGGAATGGATTTTCTAAAAAAACATACCATGAGCGCCTTGAGTTATTGCGAGCTCAGGCGCTCCTTAGCCCTGAAAAGCAAAGGAGTCTGGAGCAAGATGAACAAGTCAGCTTGGCTGTTGCAGACCAGCTGAGTGAGAATGTGGTAGGAACTTTTTCTCTGCCTTATTCTATCATTCCAGAACTTTTGGTGAATGGGCAGGACTATACAGTTCCCTATGTGACAGAAGAACCCTCAGTGGTTGCTGCAGCCAGCTATGCCAGCAAAATCATCAAGAGAGCAGGTGGCTTTACTGCTCAAGTGCATGAGCGCCAGATGATTGGACAGGTAGCCCTTTATCAAGTTGCTAATCCTGAACAAGCGCAAGAGAAGATTGCCAGCAAGAAGTCTGAGCTCTTGGAGCTTGCTAATCAAGCCTATCCTTCTATCGTTAAACGCGGGGGCGGGGCGCGTGATCTACATGTAGAACAGATTAAAGACGAAACAGACTTTCTAGTCGTCTATCTCCATGTTGATACCCAAGAAGCTATGGGTGCTAATATGCTCAACACCATGCTAGAAGCCTTGAAACCAGTCTTAGAAGAACTTAGTCAGGGACAGAGTCTCATGGGAATCCTGTCTAATTACGCGACCGATTCTCTGGTGACTGCAAGCTGTCGTATCGCCTTTCGCTACTTGAGCCGTCAAAAGGATCACGGACGAGAAATTGCAGAGAAAATTGCGTTGGCTAGTCAGTTTGCGCAGGCTGATCCTTATCGAGCAGCTACCCACAATAAAGGAATTTTTAACGGTATTGATGCCATTTTGATTGCCACTGGTAATGACTGGCGTGCCATTGAGGCGGGGGCTCATGCTTTTGCCAGTCGAGATGGACGCTACCAAGGTCTTAGTCGCTGGACACTGGATCTTGAAAGAGAAGAATTGGTCGGTGAGATGACCTTACCCATGCCTGTAGCGACCAAGGGCGGTTCTATCGGCCTTAACCCTCGTGTAGCCCTCAGTCATGAGCTACTGGGAAATCCTTCTGCCAAAGAATTAGCTCAGCTTATCGTGTCTATCGGCCTTGCCCAAAACTTTGCAGCCCTCAAAGCCTTGGTGAGTACAGGGATTCAGCAAGGCCACATGAAATTGCAGGCCAAATCCTTAGCTCTCCTAGCAGGTGCCAGTGAATCTGAGGTTGCTCCCCTAGTTGAGCGCCTCATCGCAGATAAAACCTTTAACCTAGAGACAGCCCAGTGTTATTTAGAAAACTTAAGATCATAAAAAACTCAGACGAATTGGTCTGAGTTTTCTTGTGTTTAAATACTTTTTCCTGGTAATAATGTAACTGGTAAAAAGTAACCAGTTGTCGCGACTTCCTTGCCTTCTATCTTCTGCAAGAGGAGGTCAACAGTGAGGCAGGCAATCTCTTCCAAGGGTTGTTTAATAGTAGCCAGTTGAGGATAGTAATTCTCAATAAAGTAGGTTCCATCATAGCCGATGACCTTGAGCTCTTTCGGGACAGAAATGCCCAGTTCTTGAGCGATTTTAATGACCAGAATAGCTGTTAAGTCATCTGAAGCAAAAATGGCATCTGGTTTTTGACGGGTCAAGATATTCTTGATTTCCATTTCTTTTCTGACGGGCGAAAAGTCACTGGAAACATTGATAATAGGAGCTTTGGGGAGTACAGAAGCAAAACCAGCGTGGCGCAGTCCAGTTGGCGAATTGGAATTGTCATTCCCTGTAATCATGATGATAGACTGGGCACCTGTCTTGACTAAGGTCTGGGCTGCGAGAACCCCACCAGCGTAGTTGTCAGAGGAAACGACAGGAATGTCTGGTGACAGATTTCGGTCAAAGGAAATAATCGGCGCTGTCACACGATTGTAGTCTTCGATTCCCAAGTTGTGACTACCAGAAATGATGCCGTCCACCTGATTGGCTTCGAGCATTTCGATGTACTCGCGTTCCTTTTCAGAGTCATGCTCACTGTTGCAGATGATGGTCTTGTAACCATTTTTGAAGAGTTGGTGTTCCAATTTATCAATCAATTCTGCATAGAAAACGTTAGAAATATTGGGGAAAATCAAGCCGATTAACTTAGCTGATTTTCCTTGTAGACTGCGAGCTAGGTTGTTGGGTTTATAGCCCAGTTCTCGCATGGCTTCATTAACCTTTTGAATGGTTTTTTCAGATAGATACCCTTTTTTATTGATAACCCGAGAAACGGTAGTAGGACTGACGCCTGCAAGTTTGGCGACATCAGTTAGTTTTGCGACCATAATCTAATTCATAGTAAGTTCCAGTTGGATTTCCAGATTTGATGAGGATACCATTTTGGTCCGCATGTGGGAAGACACGACCAGAAAATACTTTTTCTCCTTTATTGATGAAAATTTCAAAGACAGAGTTATCGATGAAGATTGTAGCAGTAGTAGCCTGATGATCGATAGGGCAAGAGCGAGTTGTTCCAAATTCTTGGGCATACTGTTCACCAGCCTGGCTACGATCCACTGTCACTTGACCATTTACAAGGTCAAAGTTGATGGAAAGTCCCTTTCCTTCTTGATCAGCAAGTAAGGTAATCTCGCTCTGGCTATTAGCTTCCAAGTTGAGTTCAAGTTCGTAAGTGTTCTTGGTTTGGGCACGGTTTGAGAAAGGTTCTTCAGAAGCACGAAGGTTCTTGATAGCTGCGACTGGGTATTGGTAGAGTTTGCCGTCTTTGATAGTGAGTTCCTTGACCAAAGAGAAGGTTCCTTGGTGGTCAAAACGGTCAGATGGGTAAGAAACATCTGGCAAGCCAAGCCAGCTAACAGCTAGAGCACGTCCGTCAGGAGCGTTGAAGGCTTGAGTTGCATAGGCTTCGAAACCATAGTCCATGTTTTGAAGTTGAGATACATCTACCATTTTAGCATTTTCAGGGTCAAAGGAAGCCCCAATCTTATACATATTTGGAAAGATATTATCGTAGTCTAGAACTTTCTTATCCAATCCTTGTGGGCAGTAGAGAAGGACAGGTTGTTCCCCTACAAAGACCAGATTTGGACATTCCATCATGTAGGCAGTACGGTCGTTAGCAAAGTCAAGGTTGCCAACGGCTTGCCAGTTTGTATAGTCGTTGTCTACAGCCTTGTAGAGACGGACGAAGCCTTTTTTATCCAAGTCCTGTCCACCGACGATGGCATAATATTGACCTTTAAAGTTAAAAATTTGTGGATCGCGGAAGTGGTCTGTAGAGTCTGCTGGCTGTTCAATCAAGATCTTATCAATCTTTGTAATCTTGCCATCCTTATCCATCAAAGCTCCAATCTGGTAAGGGTGACGGATCCAGTTTTCATCACGGACATTTCCTGTATAAAATAGGAACAAGTTATCGCCAAACTGCATGGCAGAACCAGAGTAGGCACCGTGGCTATCTAATGGAGTATCAGGCAAAACTTTGACTCCAGTTTCTGTGAAATGAACCAAGTTCTCACTTTCCAATTGAACCCAAGATTTCAAACCGTGGGCTGCACCAAAAGGAAAGTTCTGATAAAAAACAATCCACTTTCCATCAAAGTAAGAAAAGCCATTTGGGTCGTTAAGAAGTCCTGTTTTTGGCTCAACATGATAATGAGTATGCCATGGAGATTGTGCCATATTTTCTTTAATATTCTTAATTTCTTCTTGCGTCCAATCTTGATAAAGTCTGTAACGACGCTCAGTTGTCCATTCCATTCTTCTATTCCTCCAAAAATCTTATCACTTTTAATAGTAACCGTTTTCGGGAAAAAAAGCAAGACTTTTATGTTAAAAAAGAGAAAAAACTGTCAAACGTTTATCATAAAATAAATGCAGGAAATCAATCAAATTTTCACAAAAATATGAAAGAGAATGAAATAAAACCCTTTTAACCAAGATTTTAAACTTATTTTTTTAAGGAACACCTGATAAAACAGTCAAAATCAATCAATCTAAAGCGAGCAAACTAAGTGGATAGAATATTTTTTCTGCAAAACGCTTGACATATTTCTAAAACATGATAAAATAATAGTCGTAGGGCGAATAAAATCGCTTTCAAACAAGAACAAAAATTTATATAAGGAGATTTTTGCAAATGAACAATCAGGAAATTGCAAAAAAAGTCATCGATGCCTTGGGTGGACGTGAAAATGTCAACAGTGTAGCTCACTGTGCGACTCGTCTTCGTGTCATGGTCAAAGATGAAGGAAAAATCAATAAAGAAGTGATTGAGAACTTGGAAAAAGTTCAAGGTGCTTTCTTTAACTCAGGTCAATACCAAATCATCTTTGGTACTGGTACAGTAAACAAAATGTACGATGAAGTTGTTGCACTTGGTTTACCAACATCATCTAAAGATGACATGAAAGCAGAAGCTGCTAAACAAGGGAACTGGTTCCAACGTGCTATCCGTACTTTCGGTGACGTTTTCGTTCCAATCATCCCAGTTATCGTAGCGACAGGTCTCTTCATGGGTGTGCGTGGTCTTTTCATTGCTCTTGAAATGCCACTTCCAGGAGACTTTGCAACTTACACACAAATCTTGACAGATACAGCCTTCATCATCTTGCCAGGTTTGGTTGTTTGGTCAACCTTCCGTGTATTCGGTGGTAACCCTGCCGTTGGTATCGTTCTTGGTATGATGCTTGTTTCTGGCTCACTTCCAAACGCTTGGGCAGTTGCTCAAGGTGGTGAAGTAACTGCTATGAACTTCTTTGGTTTCATCCCTGTTGTTGGTTTGCAAGGTTCCGTTCTTCCAGCCTTCATCATTGGGGTTGTCGGAGCTAAATTTGAAAAAGCTGTCCGCAAGATCGTTCCAGATGTCATTGACCTTTTGGTAACACCATTCGTGACACTTTTGGTTATGTCTATCCTTGGACTCTTTGTCATTGGGCCAGTTTTCCACGTCGTTGAAAACTACATCCTTATCGCTACAAAAGCGATCCTTAGCATGCCATTTGGTCTTGGTGGTTTCTTGATTGGTGGGGTTCACCAATTGATCGTCGTGTCAGGTGTGCACCACATCTTCAACTTGCTTGAAGTGCAATTGCTTGCTGCTGACCATGCTAACCCATTCAACGCGATTATCACAGCTGCTATGACAGCTCAAGGTGCTGCGACTGTTGCGGTTGGTGTTAAAACTAAAAATCCAAAACTGAAAACACTTGCTTTCCCAGCTGCTCTTTCTGCCTTCCTAGGTATTACAGAGCCTGCTATCTTTGGGGTGAACTTGCGTTTCCGTAAACCTTTCTTCCTTTCATTGATTGCTGGTGCAATCGGTGGTGGATTGGCTTCAATCCTTGGACTTGCTGGTACTGGTAATGGTATCACCATCATCCCTGGTACAATGCTTTACATCGGTAACGGACAACTTGCCCAATACCTTCTCATGGTAGCTGTATCATTTGCCCTTGGTTTCGCTCTTACTTATATGTTTGGTTATGAGGATGAAAAAGAGGTTGCTACTGAAGTAGAGACAGAACGTTTGGTCCAAGAAGAAACAACTGGTAACATTCCAGCATCTCTTCAAAATGAAACACTTGTAACTCCTATCGTCGGTGATGTTGTCGCTCTTGCTGATGTTAATGACCCAGTCTTCTCAAGTGGAGCTATGGGACAAGGTATCGCTGTGAAACCTAGCCAAGGCGTGGTCTATGCACCTGCTGATGCTGAAGTTTCAATCGCCTTTCCAACAGGACACGCTTTTGGTTTGAAAACAAGAAATGGTGCTGAAGTCTTGATCCACGTTGGTATCGACACTGTAACAATGAACGGTGAAGGTTTTGAAGCAAAAGTTGCTCAAGGTGATAAGGTTAAAGCGGGCGATGTTCTTGGAACATTTGACTCAAACAAAATCGCTGCAGCTGGACTTGATGATACAACAATGGTTATCGTTACAAATACAGCTGACTACGCTTCAGTAGCTCCAGTCGCAACAGGTTCAGTTGCGAAGGGGGATGCTGTGATCGAAGTGGAAATCTAATCAATCCTCTCTAATGTGAAAACGAACAAATGACATGTTTGTTCGTTTTTGCTTGAATGGTAAGATTTACAGAGGAAAATCTAAAAAATAGAGAAATTTAGACTTTCGAAATATGCTATAATAAAGAAAATAAAAACAAGAGGTTTATCATGACAAAATTATATGGAAGCTTGGAAGCAGGCGGTACAAAGTTTGTCTGTGCTGTCGGTGATGAAAACTTTAACGTTGTAGAAAAAACACAATTTCCAACAACAACTCCAATCGAAACAATCGATAAAACCATCGAGTTCTTCTCAAAATTCGATAACCTTGCTGGTCTTGCAGTTGGTTCATTTGGTCCGATTGATATTGATAAAAACTCAAAAACCTATGGCTTTATCACAACGACTCCAAAACCAAACTGGGCAAATGTGGACTTGCTTGGAGCCCTTCGTCGTGCCCTCAACGTGCCAATGTACTTCACAACAGACGTAAACAGCTCTGCTTATGGTGAAGTGGTTGCCCGTAACAATGCTGGTGGTCGTATCGAAAACTTGGTTTACTACACAATCGGTACAGGTATCGGTGCAGGTGTTATCCAACGTGGTGAGTTTATCGGCGGTGTGGGTCACCCTGAAATGGGTCACTACTATGTTGCTAGACACCCAATGGATATTGAAAAAGAGTTTAAGGGTGTTTGTCCTTTCCATAAGGGATGTCTGGAAGGCTATGCAGCTGGTCCGAGTTTGGAAGCTCGTACAGGTGTTCGTGGGGAAAATATTGAACTCAACAACCCTGTTTGGGATGTTCAAGCCTACTATATCGCTCAAGCTGCGGTTAATGCGACAGTGACTTTCCGCCCAGACGTGATTGTCTTTGGTGGAGGGGTCATGGCTCAACAACACATGCTGGACCGTGTCCGTGAGAAATTTACAGCTCTTCTCAACGGCTACCTACCAGTACCGGATGTGCGTGACTACATCGTCACTCCAGCAGTCGCAGGAAATGGTTCTGCCACACTTGGGAACTTTGTTCTTGCAAAAGAAGTTTCAAAATAAAGCACAAAATCCGCTTGGGAAACCAAACGGATTTTTTATGTGTCAAAGCATTTGCCAGAAAAAGTCAATAATATAGGTCAGACCGTAGGTATAAACCACGAGGGTAAAGGGCTTGGTTAGAATGATGATGGTCATATAGCGCTTGAAACTCATCTTGGTCAGGGCAGCCAGCATACAGAGAAAGTCAGCTGGACTAATGGGCCAAATCATCATAAAGATAAAGAAACGGTCAAAACGATTGCCCTTATCCAACCAGCCTATATACTTGTCGTAGGTACGCTTGCTGACGACAGACTGGACAAAGGCAGCTCCGTAGAGGCGCACCAGATAAAAGATAATGGCACAGCCAATCACGATGCCGATATAGTTGTAGATAGTCCCGATGATGTGACCGTAGATAAAGACGCCAGCCACCGAGGTCAAGGCCCCAGGAATGATAGGGACGACTGTCTGTAAAATCTGTAAAAAGATAAAGAGAGGTGGCCCCCAGATACCTGCCTGCTGGATAAAGGCAGAGAGGGTTTCCTTAGACTGTAAAACCCCAGCCTGATAAGCCCAAATACAGAAAATCAAACTCCCAACCCCACCGACAATCGATGAGATATTGATAACTTGCTGTAAAAGGGGAGAAACAGCTTTCATTTGTTTATCCTGTGACATGTAAACTCCTCATAGATAGTATAGTTCTACTATACCATATTTTGGAGGAGAAAGGGGGAATGAGTCTTTTTTGATAAGGAATAGAAAGTAAATAGCCCTTCGAGACTTAGAATAGGTCTGTCAACTAAAGGTTATATGCATTCTAGGTTTCGAATAATCGCAATTCCATAAATTTAAAAGCATTCTAAGTTTCGAATAGCTTATCTGAGATAATTTTGAGGCATTCGCGCTTTCGAATAGTCATTTTCCCTAAAGTTTAGATGTATTCTGAAGCTAGAAAGACTAAAATCTAAAAGTAGTAAGAGTCTCTCTCTGATGGACGTAATTTATGGCTAGTATGAATCCTTTGAATTGTTAGTTAATTTTAATATTAATCAGTTCTGAAATAATTACTAAATATAGTTAGATGGTGAATTAATTATTGCTAAATTTCAAGTTCAAGTTAGTCATCCAGAAGTCTTCTCTGGGGGACTTGTAGTTCAAGCATTTTTTAGGATAGTTGTTCATCCACTTTTCGATGAATGCGACTTCCTTGGTAGTCGTTTTCTTAGTTCCCTTAGGCTTAGGTAACCATCTATGAATGAGCCTGTTGCGATTCTCATTAGTTCCCCTTTCCCAAGAGGCATAGGGATGTGCATAGTAGATATGCTCCTTAGAAAACATATGGGACAAGCGGTTGAATTCCGTTCCGTCCATTAGTAGATAAAGGATTACTCCTTCTTGAAATGACAGATGAACTTGTTTTTTTATAAAAAATGTTGTCTGAAACTATTCGTTTTTTTCCAGAAATTTTAGAGGAAGAAAATTTTATGAGGAAAAAGAACTTACTCAAATAACAATTCAGGACCAAAAACTGACAGTTGAGGAGCAGAGTGGATAAATTAAGTTTGCTACTGTATAATGGATTTATCACTAATACTCTTCGAAAATCTCTTCAAACCACGTCAGCTTCGCCTTGCCGTAGATATAGTTACTGACTTCGTCAGTTCTATCCACAACCTCAAAACAGTGTTTTGAGCTGACTTCGTCAGTTTTATCTGCAACCTCAAAGCTGTACTTTGAGCAGTCTACGGCTAGCTTCCTAGTTTGCTCTTTGATTTTCATTGAGTATAAAAGTGCTCCAGGCCATATTTTACACAGCAATAGTCTTCTAAAAATGGACAAAAAACATTGTAAAGGCTATCAAAAAGGAGTATAATGAGTGCAAGAAATTTCGGAGGTGAAAGATGCTAGAAGTAAGAAGTCTAGAGAAAAGTTTTGGATCCAAGCAAGTTTTGTTTGGTATTGACTTTCAAGCGCGACCAGGTCGTATTTTGGGACTAGTCGGAAAAAATGGTGCTGGAAAAACAACGATTTTCCATAGTATTTTAAAATTCCTAGAATATCAGGGAGAAATCGGTCTGGATGGTCAGGATATTCGTCAGGAGACCTATGCTCGGATTGGTTATCTGCCTGAAGAACGCAGTCTCATGCCTAAATTGACAGTTCTTGAACAAGTTCGCTACTTGGCGACTCTAAAAGGCATGGATGCCAAAGAAGTCAAAGAAAAACTCCCTCAATGGATGAAGAGGTTGGAAGTAAAAGGAAAGCTGACAGATAAAATCAAGAGTCTGTCAAAAGGAAATCAGCAGAAGATTCAGCTCATTATTACTCTGATTCATGAACCAGACCTGATTATCTTGGATGAGCCTTTTAGTGGATTGGACCCAGTTAATACAGAATTGCTCAAACAAGTCATTTTTCAGGAAAAAGAGCGCGGAGCAACCATTATCTTTTCTGACCATGTCATGACCAATGTTGAGGAACTTTGTGACGATATTCTGATGATCCGAGATGGCCGTGTGGTCTTGCACGGACCAGTTCAGGATGTCCGCAATCAATACGGGAAAACGCGTCTCTTTGTTTCAAGTGAACGAAGCAAGGGAGAATTGGAAAACCTTCCTCATGTCAAACAGGTGAGCTTGACCAAACAAGGTAGTTGGAAATTGATCTTGGAGGATGAGAGTGCTGGTAGAGAACTCTTCCCAATCTTGACTCAAGGGCAATATATCGCAACCTTTGACCAACAAGCGCCAACAATCGATGAAATCTTTAAACTAGAATCAGGGGTGGAAGTATGAGAAATGTGTGGGTTGTAATCAAGGAAACCTATCTTCGACATGTCAAATCGTGGAGTTTCTTCTTTATGGTGATTTCACCGTTCCTCTTTTTAGGAATCTCTGGAGGAATTGCTTATCTCCAAGGCTCTTCAATGGCTAAAAATGATAAAGTGGCAGTAGTGACAACAGTGCCATCTGTAGCAGAAGGACTGAAGAATGTAAATGGTATTAACTTTGACTATAAAGACGAAGCAAGTGCCAAAGAAGCGATTAAAGATGAAAAATTAAAAGGCTATCTGACTATTGACCAAGAGGATAGTGTCTTGAAGGCAGTTTATCATGGCGAAACGTCGCTTGAAAATGGAATTAAATTTGCAGTTACAGATACACTCAATGAACTGCAAAATCAGCTTAATCGTTCAACTGCTTCCTTGTCTCAAGAGCAGGAAAAACGCTTAGCGCAGACAATTCAATTCACAGAAAAGATTGATGAAGCCAAGGAAAATAAAAAGCTTATTCAAACAATTGCAGCAGGTGCCTTAGGATTTTTTCTTTATATGATTCTGATTACCTATGCGGGTGTAACAGCTCAGGAAGTTGCCAGTGAAAAAGGCACCAAAATTATGGAAGTCGTCTTTTCTAGCATAAGGGCAAGTCACTATTTCTATGCGCGGATGATGGCTCTGTTTCTAGTGATTTTAACGCATATTGGGATCTATGTTGTAGGTGGTCTGGCTGCCGTTTTGCTCTTTAAAGATTTGCCATTCTTGGCTCAGTCTGGTATTTTGGTTCACTTGGGAGATGCTATCTCACTGAATACCTTGCTCTTTATTTTGATTAGTCTTTTCATGTACGTAGTCTTGGCAGCCTTCCTAGGATCTATGGTTTCTCGTCCTGAGGACTCAGGGAAAGCCTTGTCGCCTTTGATGATTTTGATTATGGGTGGTTTTTTTGGAGTGACAGCTCTAGGTACAGCTGGAGACAATCTCCTCTTGAAGATTGGTTCATATATTCCCTTTATTTCGACCTTTTTTATGCCGTTTCGAACGATTAATGGCTATGCGGGGGGAGCAGAAGCATGGATTTCACTTGCTATTACAGTGATTTTTGCGGTGGTAGCAACAGGATTTATCGGACGCATGTATGCTAGTCTCGTTCTTCAAACGGATGATTTAGGGATTTGGAAAACCTTTAAACGTGCCTTATCTTATAAATAGAAGAGCCTCGCGAAAGCGAGGTTTTTAAAGGTGAAAAGGGTGGAATCACGAACCTAATTATGTACACATTATGTAAACAGGTTGCTTGAGAACTCAATTGTATAGTGAACTGAATCTGGAATAGGATAATATTACTTCTAAAATATTCTTATAAATTGATTTGAATTCCAAAACCAGGGTGTGCAATTCTTATTTCCCATCACTTTATTTATTGATTATGATAGAACTCTTATCGGTCTGTAACAAAATTTCAATAATATAAAAACGCATCCTATCAGGACTCAACTTGATAGGATGCGTTTTTTGATTGTGAAGACTTTTCATCCAGCCTCTTTATGTGATAAAGTATCGTTAATATTCAATGAAAATCAGACTGGGAAGTTAGCGGAAGGCTCCTCGAAACATAGTTTTGAGGTTGAGGAACTGACCAAGTCAGTAACGTATACACACTAAGGACAAGCTGATGTGGTTTGAAGAGTATAAAAATCTGTTTCGTAAGCATCTAATAATAGGGTGTTTTGATAGTGTCATCATTTGGATAAGCACTATAGTATAGTGATATGAAATCAACTAAAC
Organism: Streptococcus sp. 2154; assembly: GCF_013277255.1. Lineage (NCBI taxonomy): Bacteria > Bacillati > Bacillota > Bacilli > Lactobacillales > Streptococcaceae > Streptococcus > Streptococcus sp. 2154. Next base: position 2,480 of record NZ_VMMK01000041.1, on the reverse strand, counting down.
TAAATAAGAAATATAGATTATCAAAACTCTTTTAAAAGATTGTATTAAATCTAAATAACATAGACGTCTTCAGCGTGTGCTGTCTCATCTTATGCGAAAATCTTATAAGGAGAGTATAGAAAATCTCGGTTGTAATCAGCTAACTGATTGGAGAAATGTATAAATATGAGAAGTTAGACCCCCATGTCACTACCATAATGAGATTGCTCGAATTCCTTGCTTTTTATACTCAATGAAAATCAAAGAGCAAACTAGCCGCAGGCTGCTCAAAACAGTGTTTTGAGGTTGTGGATAAGACTGACGAAGTCAGTTACCTATACCTACGGCAAGGCGACGTTGACGTGGTTTGAAGAGATTTTCGAAGAGTATTAACCCAATATCAAACTAGCTACGATGGGGCTGACAAAGACATAGAGAATACCAGTGACACCGATAGCCAAACCACCCATGGCTCCTGCTACAGAGCCGTATCGGAAGGCTGTTCCTGTTCCAACTGCATGGCCTGTTCCTCCAAGGGAAAGACCAACAGCTACTGGGTCGTCAATTTTCAACCACTTCAAAAGGGTTGGTTCGATGACACTGGTTAAAATCCCAGTTGCCACGACTACCACCAAGGTCACGGTCGTCAGACCTTGCAATTTTTCTGTGATTCCCACTGCCATGGCGGTTGTTACTGACTTGGGAAAGAGAGAAATGGCTAGGAAAAAGTCCATACCAAAGATTTTGGCCACAAGGGCTGTGAAAGAGGTATTGACAACTACTGCTAGCAGACTACCAAAGAGAATACTCCGAGCATGGTGCTTCATCAAATGAAAACTCTTGTAAAGCGGAATCCCCAAAGCCACTGTCGACGGGACAATCAAGTTGTTCAGATAAACCCCACCTTGGTAGTAATCTTGATAAGAAATACCCGTCACCTTAAGAAAAATAATGATAAAAATAGCCGACAAAAGCAGGGGCGTTGTCAATGGATGAGGAAAACGTCTGTAAATCAACATCCCCACTAGATAAGCTAGGATAGACAGGGCAAGCCCAAATAGGGGATTGGAAACAAATTCACTCATTTGGCATCTCCTTTCTCATAATCTCCCTCAAACCGTCGTTTGATAAACTGAACTACCAAGGCTATGAGGATAATATTGACAACTGCTGCAAAAAAGACAATCAAAACAATGGGTAGGAGATAGGGAGCAATCACATCAAACTTTTCCATGATTCCTACTGCTGGCGGCAAAAAGAGAATGGTCATATTGGCCAGCAAGAAATTTCCCACCATATTGACATGCCTAGTTCTCAGCCACTTGAATTGTAGGGCTAGAAAGAGAATAATCAAGCCGATAATACTGCCTGGGATGGGCAAATGAAAGAAACTGGAAATCCCCTCTCCGATTAGAGAAATCACAAAGAGAATCATTAATTGAACATATAATTTCATCCTAAACTCCACGAAATAGACTTCTTGAATACCAGTTTACTCTTTTTTCAGAAAATTTCAAGGAAATGAACAAGGGATAATGAAAATTAAAGAACAAACTAGGAAGTCAGCTGCATGTTACTCAAAGTAAAGTGTTGGGGTTGTAGGTCAAACTGACATAGTTTGAAGCGATTTTCGAAGAACATTACTTTTCTTTGCTTAAGTGAATGACTTGGTCGTAGTTTTTTAAGTCCTCTTCTGTGTAGTGGTGAATGGCTTCTATGACTGTTTGAGGTAGGGAGAAGAGCAAGTCGCTAATTTTTCTGCTATTTTCCGAGTCAAGATTGGCCTTAATCTCGTCTGCTAAGATGAGTTGGCTATCATGGTAGAGGGCGCGGGCGATTTCTAGGCGTTGTTTCTCGCCACCAGACAGACTATCATTGCTGAGCGTTCGATTTTTCAAATGTTCTAAACCTGTTTTTTTTGAGGATATGATTTAGCGTTTGCTTTTATCTAAAATACTTCATATAAAAATGTAAATTTTTGGGGGATATACAATTAAATGAAAATATCGTAATGACACAGATTGAAACAAAAAGCGAACAAAACAGAATTCATTGTTTCGATTCGCTTTTCGTATTATTATCTAGTTTTTTTGTAGCTCTGATAACATTTAGTCTGAGCATGTACACTAATAGCTGAAGGAATAAAATGTATACTTTAGATTATTTCCAAGCGCCACCGGTATCTACACAGTAACCACCAGGTGTATAGGTGTTGTGAAGCATCTTACCAGTTGAAGCAAGGTAATACCAAGATCCGCTATCTTTCACCCAGCCTGTTAACATAGCACCTGAGTCTTTTAGGTAATATAATTGCTTAGTTTCAAACAAGCATGTTATAATAAAGCTATGGCATATAGTACAGATTTTAAACAGCGAGCATTAGATTACATCAAAGAGGGGGCACAGCCATGTCGAGGCAGCCAAGGTTTTTGATGTCGGCGTCAGAACTCTCTTCACGTGGGAAAAGAACTTACGTGAACAAGGACACTTAGAGAGGAAAA
>NZ_VMMK01000040.1:7747-16606 GCF_013277255.1 Streptococcus sp. 2154 | reverse complement strand
CCACGAAAGCAACTTAACCCATCGGAGTCAATGGGTTGAAGTAACTCTTGTTCAAAGTGGTTTTACGATTTCAAGACCTCCTCTCAGTTCTGAGGACACGGTAATGATTGATGCGACGGAAGTAAAAATCCATCGCCTTAAAAAACAATTAGCGAATGATTCTGGTAAAAAGAAATGCCACGCTATGAAGGCTCAAGCGATTGTCACAAGTCAAGGGAGAATTATTTCTTTGGAGATCACTGTGAACTATTATCATGATATGAAGTTGTTCAAAATGAGTCGCAGAAATATCGGACAAGCTGGTAAAATCTTGGCTGACAGTGCTTATCAAGGGCTCATGAAGATATATCCTCAAGCACAAATTCCACGTAAATCCAGCAAACTCAAGCCACTAACAGCTGAAGAGAAAGCCTGTAACCATGCGCTATCTAAGGAGAGAAGCAAGGTTGAGAACATCTTTGCCAAAGTAAAAACGTTTAAAATGTTTTCAACAACCTATCGAAATCATCGTAAACGCTTCGGATTACGAATGAATTTGATTGTTGGTATTATCAATCATGAACTAGGATTCTAGTTTTGCAGGAAGTCTAGTATAAAATACGGACTAATCAAGATAAAAGAATAGTGAATCATAAAAATCGATTTACTAGATACCATAGTATCTTATAGTTGCTAATAAGAAGTTAGTCTAGCAGAATGAACCTCTCATTTCTCCCCTACTAGTCCGTAATTCGTTGATACATTTCTGGTCTTCTATCTCGAAACAAGCCCCAGTTTAGGCGTTCACTTGCTCCCTTGTCTAGGTCATAAGTAGCTAACAGAACAGCTTCTTCTTGTCTTTCAGCTCGTTCTAGAATAGCTCCTGTTTCATCCGTCATAAAGGAGGAACCGTAGAAGTCAAGACTGGAACTCTGTCCGCCATTTTCCTCACTAGGCGTGACCTCTTCCAATCCATAACGATTGGCTGAGATGACTGGAACAATATTTGCTGCTGCGTGTCCTTGCATGGTACGTTGCCAATGACCAAAACTATCCGTATCTAAAATTGGCTCTGAACCAATGGCTGTAGGATAAAAGAGCAATTCAGCACCATTTAACGCAAGACAGCGGGCTGTTTCAGGGAACCATTGATCCCAACAGATACCGATCCCGATCTTGGCATAGAGAGTATCCCAGACCTTGAAACCTGTGTTGCCAGGTGTGAAATAAAATTTTTCTTGATAATAATGGTCATCTGGTATGTGGGTCTTTCGATAAACACCCAGCACCTCACCATCTGCATCAATGACGGCAATAGAGTTATACAAGACATTACCATCTTTTTCATAGAAACTGATTGGTAAAACGACCTTTAGCTCCTTGGCAATGGTTTTAAAATGCTGAATAGCTGTATTGTCTGTCACCGACTGGGCATGCTGGTAGTAGTCATACTGACGTTCCTGACAGAAATAGGGACGTTCAAACAACTCTGGTAAGAGAATGATTTGAGCGCCTTGTTCTGTAGCCTGACGTACTAAGCGCTCCGCTGTTTGAATATTTGTTGCCACATCCTTGGCGCATTGCATCTGAATGGCTGCAACTCTTACATTTCTCATCTTTTTCTCCTATTCTGGGATTTGTTGGGTGATACAGTGGATATTGCCACCACCTAAGAGAATATCTCTGGCTGGAATTCCGACAACTTTACGGTCTGGGAAACACTCACTGAGAATATCTAAGGCTACTTGGTCGTTTTTATCTTGAAACTGAGGAACTAGGACAGCCTTGTTGGCAATATAAAAGTTTACGTAGGAAGCTGCTAGTCGTTCACCTGCGTATCGCTCTTCTTCTCCTTCTTCATAGATGTAGCCTGGCAAATCCTCTTCGGTTACAACTTGATGAAGAGCTGGAATTGGAAGTTTATGAATAGTGAAGTGACGACCTTTTGCATCTGTTTCTTGCTCTAAGAATTCGAGATCTGCTTTTGACATGGCATACTGGGGATCATTTTCGTCATCTGTCCAAGCCAAAACAAGCTCAGCAGGACCAACAAAGGCAGCAACATTATCGACGTGTTCATTGGTTTCATCCTGATAAATACCATAAGGAAGCCAAATAACTTTTTCAGCACCAAGACTTTCTAATAATGTGTTTTCAATCTCCTCTTTAGTCAAGTTAGGATTGCGACCAGGACTAAGCAAGCAACTTTCAGTTACGAGAATAGTTCCTTGACCATCGCTATGGATTGCGCCTCCTTCCAGTACAAAAGGTTTAGCATCATAGACAGGCCTTTCCAAGGCCTCAGCAAAACGACTGGCTACTTGGTCATCCTCTTCATAATCTTGATAAAGACCATCATAGGTGCCTCCCCAAGCATTGAAGGCCCAATCCACGGCTAATTTCTGGCCTTCATCATTGACAAGAATAGTCGGACCTGTATCACGCGCCCAGGCATCATTGGTGGGAATGTCTAAATAAACAACCTTGTCTCCAAGATAGGATTGGGCTTCAGATAGATAGGCCTGCTCCACCAAAAGATAGACTCTTTCCCCTTCTGCTATGGTCTCGATGATCTGAGTAAATGCTGCTTTAGCAGCTTTTCCTTGAAAGGGCCATGAACCTGGTCGAGTCGGCCATATCATGAGAGTACCATGGTGGGTTTCATACTCTGCTGGCATACGATAGCCTAATTTTTTGGGACTGTCCATCATGATAATCTCCCTTTAAAGTCTTGATAGCCAAAAGCTTTGAGTAAGCTACAGTCTCCCTGTTCGTCCATGAGATAGAGACTTGGCAATCCAATACCATTAAAGGTATTATTTTTGACAAAAGAATAAATGGCCATGTCTTGAAAATAAAGTCTGTCTCCGATTTGGACTGGATTTTCAAAACTATAATCACCAATCACATCGCCCGTCAGACAGGTATTAGAAGAAAGTCTGTAGGTATGGGCTTTTTCCTGTGCCTCAAAGCCATTTCTCAAAGGTGGACGATAGGGCATCTCAAGTACATCAGGCATATGGCAGGTCGCAGAGGCGTCTAAAACCAAGATTTCCATACCGTTTTCGACAATATCTAATACCTCAGTTGCTAGATAACCCGCATTGAGCGCAATGGCTTCACCCGGCTCGATATAGATTTCAAGATTGTAAGTTTTTCGGATACGCTTGATTTCTGAAATCAGCAAATCTACATCATAGTCTTCTCTTGTAATGTGATGGCCGCCCCCCATATTGAGCCATTTGACCTCATGCAAATAGGAACCAAACTGCTCTTCTACTGCTTTCAAAGTTGTCTCTAAATCATCTGCACCCTGCTCGCAAAGGGTGTGAAAATGAAGACCATCCACCAAATCCAGCAAATCACTAGGAATTTTATCTAGTGTAACGCCAAAACGAGAACCTGGTGCACAAGGATCATAGAGAGCATGATCTCCTTGAGTTGAACACTGAGGGTTAAGTCGCAGCCCCACGCTTATACCAGCATCCCGACAACGAGCTCCATGCTTACGCAACTGTCTCTCTGAGTTAAAGACGATATGGTCCGTTATCTCCAACAATTCCTCCAAGTCTGCATCCTTGAAAGCAGGTGCAAAAACATGGACTTCGCCAGGAAATTCTTCCCTTGCCAATTTGGCTTCATAAAGTCCACTAGCAGTCGTACCAGATAGATACTGGCTAATCATGGGATAGGTTTTGTAGAGGGAATATGCCTTCTGGGCAAGCAAAACCTTGCAACCGGCTTCTTCTTGTACATATTGTAAAATGCGACAGTTGTCTTCTAACTTTGCCAAGTCAATGACGTAAGCTGGTGTTGGTACTTGTTCTAGCTTCATTAGTCCACCATTTGTGGATTTTCAACCACAACCCAAGGCAAGCCATACTCATTCAGAGATTCCATGAATGGATCTGGATCCAATTCTTCAAGGTTGTAAACTCCAGCTTGTTTCCAAGTACCGTTCATAACCAATTTTGTCCCAATCATGGCTGGAACGCCTGTCGTGTAAGAAATAGCTTGTGAACCAACTTCTGCGTAACATTCCTGATGGTCGCAAACATTGTAGATGTAGATAGTCTTTTCAACGCCATCTTTGACACCTGTAAAGATACAACCGATATTGGTTTTACCAACCGTGCGCGGTCCAAGGCTAGCAGGATCAGGAAGCAAGGCTTTCAAGAATTGAATCGGAACGATGTCTTGTCCATTAAAGTTAATGGCATCCGTACGAAGGAGTCCAACATTTTCAAGACATTTCATGTGCGTCAAGTAAGATTGACCAAAGGTCATAAAGAAGCGAATGCGTTTAACACCTGGAATGTTCTTAGCCAATGATTCGATTTCTTCATGGTGAAGGAGATACATATCTTTTTGTCCAACTTGAGGGAAATCATACTCACGCTTGATAGACATAGCTTCGACTTCGACCCATTTCCCATCTTCCCAGTAAGAACCTGGCGCAGAAACCTCGCGGAGATTGATTTCTGGGTTGAAGTTTGTCGCAAATGGATAACCGTGGTCTCCACCATTACAGTCTAAAATGTCGATATAGTGGATTTCATCAAAATAGTGTTTGAGGGCATAAGCTGAAAAGACACTGGTCACACCTGGGTCAAAACCAGAACCAAGAAGAGCAGTCAAGCCTGCTTCTTTGAATTTCTCTTGATAAGCCCATTGCCATGAGTAGTCAAAGTAGGCTGTAAAGCCAAGTTCCTTACAACGTTTCTCATAGATGGCACGCCACTCAGGATCTTCTGTATCCTCAGCCTCGTAGTTGGCTGTATCGATATAGTGAACACCTGTTGCCAAACAAGCGTCCATAATGGTTAAATCTTGATATGGTAAAGCTACGTTCAAAACAGCTTCTGGCTTGTAGCTTTCAATCAGGGCAATCACTTCTTCAACCTTATCAGCATCAAGTGCTGCAGTTTCAATTTTAGTACTTGTTTTGCCTTCTAGCTTCGCTTTCAAGTCATCGCATTTTGACTTGGTACGGCTAGCAATCATAATCTCTGTAAATGTTTCGCTATCTTGACAAATCTTTGAAATAGCAACTTGGGCAACGCCCCCACAACCAATAACTAGTAAACGACTCATTTTTTTCCTTCCTCTTCTTCTAAAATGTCCTCAACATACTTGGGCAACATAAAGGATCCCACGTGTAAGTTTGCAGTGTAGTATTCTGTGAAAAGCTGGCGTTTTTTCCAACCTTCCTTGTCAAAATCTTTGACAGGGTGGTATTTTTTCGATGCAAATCCAAACAACCAATAACCAGCTGGGCTAGTTGGAATATGGGCCTGATAAACCCGACTGATTGGAAAGGCTTGATTGACCTTGCGGTGCATGCTTCGGCAGGCCGACTCATCCTCGTCAAAGAAGGGACTCCCATGCTGGTAAATCATGATGCCATCTTCTTTCAGAGCACGATAACTATTACCGTAAAATTCCTTGGTAAAGAGCCCTTCCGTATGACCAAATGGATCTGTCGCATCGTTGATGATAATATCGTAGTCATCTTCACAGTTTCGCAAAAAGCGTAGCCCATTTTGGTAGTAAATGGTAACACGAGGATCATCTAGCCCTGCAGCAAAATCTGGGAAATACTCACGACAGACTTCAACTAGCATCTCATCCGGTTCCACAATATCGATTTGTTCCAATTCTGGATACAGTGTCAAAACTTGGGCAACACCGCCGTCGCCACCTCCAATAACCAAGACTTTCTTGGGATTTGGGTGGACAGCCATGGGAACGTGGACAGTCATTTCATTATAGACAAAATCATCCGCATCTGAAAACAAGACATGCCCATTTAAAATCAGTATTTTCCCAAAAGCTGGGGTATCCAAGACTTCGATATCCTGCCATTCACTTTTACCAGCGTAGAGTTGCTTGGCTGTTCTCAGGGACAATTTCACATCTGGAGTATGAACTTCAGAAAACCATAAATCCATCTAGATCTCCTTTCTCTTAATGACGTTGATGTGATTGACCTCTGGATCTTCCGTCCCTTGGAGGGAGCAACCACGTTCCTTGGCAAATTGGACATAATCCACAATCTCTCGTGTAATGCGTTCACCAGGAGCCAAGATAGGAATCCCTGGAGGATAGCACATGACAAATTCTCCACAGACTTGTCCAACAGATTCGTCTAAAGACAAACTTCTTCTCTCTGAATAGAAGGCTTCTTGTGGAGATAACACCAACTCGGGCTGAATATATTCTCCTGCTATCAAGTCCTTCCCATCTCGTGAATAGAGTCTCTTGATGTCAGCCAAAGCACCGACCAAGCGCTCGATGTCTTGGATGCGGTCACCAATCGAAATATAGGCCAAGATATTGCCAATATCACCAAACTCAATCTGAATGTCGTATTCGTCTCGTAGGAAGTCATAAACCTCGATACCTGTTAAGCCAATACCCTGAGTGTAAACTGACAGCTTGGTTACATCAAAATCACAGACCGACACACCATCTATTAACTCTTTTGAGTAGGCATAGTATCCACCGATAGCATTGATTTCACGACGAGCGTACTCGGATAGCTCAATGACCTTCTCAAACGACTCTTTACCACGAAGGGCCAAGTTGCGACGTGAAATATCCAAACTAGCCATCAACAGGTAAGAAGCAGATGTTGATTGGGTCAGGTTGATGATCTGACGAACGTATTCAGAATTCATCTGCTCCCCGATAAGTAAAATGGAGCTTTGGGTCAAACTCCCACCAGACTTATGCATGGAAACTGCTGCCATATCAGCCCCTGCATCCATAGCAGAAATTGGAAGTTTATCAGTGAAATGCAAATGCGCTCCGTGGGCTTCATCTACTAAAACCATCATGCCAGCTTCATGAGCCATTTCCGTTAAACCTTTAAGATCTGAACAGATGCCGTAGTAAGTGGGATTGTTAATCAAAATGGCCTTGGCATCTGGATGGTCCTTTATGGCCTTGGCTACTCGGTCATTTTCAAGACCTAAAGCGATACCAATCTTAGGATCCACACTCATCTCGATATAGATGGGAATGGCACCACATAGAACCAGCGCATTGATAGCAGATTTATGGACATTACGTGGCAGAATAATCTTATCTCCAGCCTTGCAGGTTGACAGAATCATAGTCTGCACCGATGAAGTTGTTCCACCAATCATGAGAAAAGCATGGGTTGCTCCAAAAGCATCAGCTGTCAGCTCCTCTGCATCCCGAATAATCGAAATGGGGTGACCAAGATTATCCAAGGGTTTCATCGAATTAACATCAATGCCAACACATTTTTCACCTAACAGTTCGACAAGTTCTGGATTTCCTCGTCCACGCTTGTGACCTGGAACATCAAAGGGAACAATCCTTTTCTTGCGTAACTTCACCAAAGCCTCATAAATTGGGGCTTGGTTTTGATCTAACTTCTTCAAGACTTACTCCTTTACCGTATTTTTAGTGCCTCAAGAAGATAAAGGCGACTAAAGGTTGACTCATGAAAAAAGAGCAGGTTTCCACCTGCTCTGCAATCTTCTGACGTTTTTATGTTTGTTTCTGTTGAGTATGTCTGTTCCCGATGTTTCCTAACTCTCTAGTAGCAAATATTACGTACTTTATTGATCGTTTCACAAGATGACGTGTGCTTTCACCACACTAAAAATTTATGAATTAGGACAAGTGTCCTAACATCAACTTATAAAAGTAGGCTTTTAACCCTATCAATAATGTGGTTTTTCAACCACGCTTCGGCATTCAACCCTGCCTGTCCGTAGGCATTTTTTACTCGGGTTTATATTTGCTAGAAAACATCATCTCATTTTCTAAGCTTTATTACTATATCATGTTTTTAAGAACTTGTAAAGCCTTTTACGAAAAAAATATAAAAAGTTCGCAAAATAGTTGGATTTTATTTGATTTAATACTCATTATTCTCTTGTAAACGATTATAAAGTGAACAAAATGTTTATCCTATTTAATTTAAAATTTTTTATGCTATTCTATACTCTTTACCTTCGGTGTTTAATCTATCAGAGAAGATGTCGATATTTTTATATCATTAAAATCGTGCAACTTTTTTCAGATACTTTTAAAAGATTGATTTCATTACCTCTTTCCTTTATACTGGATAAAAAGGAGAATAGTATGTCAGAAACAAATCACAAAATTGATTCAAATTTTGCAGGTCGTTTAAATATCCTGCGTGCGGGTGTTCTTGGTGCCAATGATGGGATTATTTCCATTGCTGGTGTGGTTATCGGAGTTGCTAGTGCCACGACCAATATCTGGATTATCTTTTTATCAGGATTTGCAGCTATCTTAGCTGGTGCCTTTTCAATGGCTGGTGGAGCATATGTATCCGTTTCAACTCAAAAAGATACTGAGGAAGCAGCCGTTGCGCGTGAGCAGCTCTTGCTAGACCAAGATATGGAACTAGCCAAAAAGTCCCTCTATGCTGCCTATATCCAAAATGGAGAATGCGAAACCTCTGCTCAACTTTTGACTAACAAAGCCTTTTTAAATAATCCACTCAAGGCTTTGGTAGAGGAAAAATACGGTATTGAGTATGAAGAGTTTACCAATCCTTGGCATGCTGCTATCTCTAGCTTTATTTCTTTTTTCCTTGGTAGCTTACCACCAATGCTGTCAGTAACTATTTTCCCAAGTGAATACCGCATTCCTGCTACTGTCCTTATCGTCGGTGTGGCCCTTCTTCTCACTGGTTACACTAGTGCCAAACTTGGAAAAGCCCCAACCAAAACAGCTATGATTCGGAACCTAGCTATTGGTCTTTTAACCATGGGAGTTACCTTTCTGCTAGGACAACTTTTCAGCATTTAATACTCTTCGAAAATCTCTTCAAACCACGTCAGCTTCGCCTTGTCGTATATATGTTACTGACTT
>NZ_VMMK01000040.1:0-7667 GCF_013277255.1 Streptococcus sp. 2154 | reverse complement strand
CTTCCTAGTTTGCTTTTTGATTTTTATTGAGTATAAAATACAAGAAATACCTCGATTTTCAAGTCGAGGTATCTTTTTTTACATTTGGACAATCTTGCGATAACTTCTTGAAGTAATCATGAAAATCAGCACATAGGCGATGAGGAAGATAGCGCAGATAGACAAGGTCACAATCAACATCATATTCGTATCTATTACACCAATCACTTTTAAAATCAGACTAAGCATATGGTAGGCAAAGGCTAGATGTATGAAGGCAAAAAGCAAAGGAAGGAAGAAAACAGTTAAAACCTGTTTGTTGATGGTTTGCTTGATTTGCTTTTGATCTAAACCGACTTTCTGCAAGATAATAAAGCGTTCACGGTCTTCATAGCCTTCAGAAATTTGTTTGTAATAGATGACCAGAACGGTTCCGACCATAAAGATAATGGATAGGAAAATACCGATAAAGAAGACACCACCAAAGAGGGCACTCATCTGAGAACTAGCATCTGCTAGATTGCTACCATAAACATAGCTACCTTCTGTGTCTAATTGAGCATTAAATTGATTGAGGTATTTTTCATACTCCTCAGCGACCTTGAGTTGTTCTTCTTCACTGACATTTATTACATTCATACCACCGTAAAACTGATTATAGATAGCCGAATCTGGGAATTGATCCAAAAAGGCTTGTAAATCAGGAACAACAAGGTAATTGTAATCAGTAGTCAAGATATTAAACTGATTTGGAACATGGTTCACAATGAAATCTTTATTAAATTCTTCTTTGACAGAAAATTGATGATCATTTAGAGTTAGAGCTTTCTGTCCTTTCAGTCCGTCATTTTTGGCAAAGAGACCAACCTCATTTCCTGATAGAGACAGTTTTTGACCAGTCATATTTTCATAATCTTTTTGGTCAAATACCATGAAAACTGTTTTTGGTTGGACACGGTTTTGTCCTTTTTCAAAAATAGTTAACTTGGTTCCTTCTTGATTTGCAATACCAAAGTTACTGTAACGAAGCACTTCTTTCTCTTTGACACTATAACCTTTGTCACTTGCAAACTGGCTCAAGAGTTTGTCCAAATCTTCTTTTTCAACATTTTTTCCAGTAATGCCAAAGTCATGCGGATTCATCACTTTTTTAAAGGATTCTGAGGCATTGAAAATACTAGTCGCTGCTGACATGGTTACCAAAACCATTGTTGACAAAATAGCGATGGTTGCTAGTCCAACCGCATTTTTCTTCATACGGAAAATCAAGTTGGAAACAGAGATGAGGTTATTAGGTTGGTAATAGTATTTCTTGTTTTTCTTTAAGATTTGTAGGAAGACTGTAATCCCTGCATTAAACAATAGATAAGTACCAAAAATAACCAGCAAAACAGCTAGGAAGAAAGTTGTTAGGGCTGTAAGAGGATCGGTTACCGTAAGGGCAAGATAATAGCCAATCCCTAAACTTATGGAACCAAGAATAGTTTGGAGAGGTAGGAAACGACCTCTTTTCTCTCCGCTTGCTTTCTCACACGAGAGCTGGAGGGCATTCATACGGGCGATTCGAAGGGCATTCAGGAACATGAGCCCTAGGAAAATCAATCCAAAGACAACAAGTACTGCAATGACAACATTCATTTGGAAGGTAGCGACCAGCTCAACCTTCAATTTCATCAGTTTGAGCAAGAAAGCGAAAATCAACTTGTCAAACAAGGCTCCAATACCGATACCCGCTCCAACAGTTAGAATCCCAAATACCACTAACTCCTTAAAGGTCATACTGATAAGATGACGCTTCTCCAAGCCCAACATGCCATAAATTCCTAGTTCCTTGGAACGGTTTTTCATGACAAAACTATTGGCATAGAGGACGATAATGGCTGACGCAAGGGTAACGACAAACATACCAAATCCAAGTGTTGCTTGAATGGTGGTTCCTCCACGGATTTCAGCAATCTTGGGATTGAAGGTTAGAGAGTAAAAGAGATAGGTGACAGTGACTGCCAAGAGAACAGCCAGCGCAAAAGGATAGTAGAGCTTGCGGTTTTTAATCAAGTTCGATACCGCTAACTTATTAGTTAATCGAAACATACTAATTCACCTCGCTTGCCATGACAGTCAAGGTATCAGAGATTTCTTGGAACATCTGACGCTCTGTCTTCTCTCCACGGTAGATTTGATTGTAAAGAATGCCGTCCTTGATAAAGAGTACACGTTTAGCTCTGCTAGCTGCTGCTGTTGAGTGGGTTACCATGAGAATGGTTTGGCCGCGCTCATTGATTTCATCAAAAACATCAAGAAGAGCTGCAGAGGACTTGGAATCAAGGGCACCTGTTGGCTCATCCGCAAGGAGAATTTCAGGTTCTGTGATGATGGCGCGTGCTACTGCTACACGCTGTTTCTGACCACCAGAAATCTCGTAAGGGTACTTCTCTTGCAATTGGTTGATACCTAGATTCTCAGCTGTCACCACCAATTTCTTCATCATCTCCGTAATAGGTCTTCTTGACAAGACAAGCGGAAGCAAGATATTGTCCTTAACAGAAAGAGTATCTAGCAAGTTAAAGTCTTGGAAGACAAAGCCTAATTTTTCACGACGGAAGCTAGAAGCCTGTGAATTTTTAATGGTTGCGGTGTCAGTTCCATTCAAGTAAACCTGGCCACGAGTTGGTTTATCCAGCATAGCTAGAATATTGAGCAAAGTTGATTTACCAGAACCAGACTCACCCATGATAGCAACGTAGTCTCCCTTTTCTACGGTAAAGTGAATATCCTTGAGGGCCTCTACTTGGTTGCCCTGAAAACGAGTTTTATAAATTTTTTGAACGTGTTTTACATCTAAAAGTGTCATGAGAATCTCCTTTCTTAATATCCCATCAAATGAAATGTTGCTTGCATCATAGCGCATCCCAGCTGAACGCGCTCGATTTCTTTGTGGCTTGGTTGTTTTGAAAATTTTTCTTGAAATAATTTTTTCATGTTCTTACTCCTTTTTCTTTATGAGTCTAGTTTACATCAAAAAAAGACCGCTTGCCATAACCTAACCTTACAAAAGAGACTTTAATCTTACATTTTTGTAAGATTGGGGGAAATGTAAGCAAAATTACTTAGAAAATGATTTGATTTCCTATTTTTAAAATTGTAAAATATAAGTGTGAAAAGGCTTACTTTGGAAAGGAGGAAGCGGAAACTAACATTTGAGTAAGCTTACCTAGATAACATACCATTAAATTTAACACTTGCAAGTCGATCAACCTATAAGGAAAGAAGGTGCGCTTTAATGAAACACAAAGAACATATACTCATCGGACTTCTCTATCTCCTCTCTCCATTCATCGGTCAGCTCTTAGTTGAAAAAACATACTTTATCGGTACAGAATTTACAGCTACTGCTTATGCTATTTGCTGGCTATCAGTTGTTATCAGCATCCACCATTTTTCAAAAAATGTATTGTCTCAGCAAGAAAAAACAGATTAAAAAACTGAGTTTAAAATAATATTTTTAATTTGTATATGAGGCTGAGAAAATCTTATTAAAAGTAAAAAAGCTTTAAATCAAGCAGTTTAGACTATTGATTTAAAGCTTTTTGCGTATTCCAAATCTTTTGTAAAACCTCACCAAAACCAGCCTTCATTATCGTCAATGGCTTGAGCTTCTTTGCGTTTACGTGGGCCTGTTCCGTACATTTCTGCTTCGATTTCTTCCTTGGTTGGCATGATAGAAGCTAGGATGATATAGATAATCACCCCAAGTCCAAAGTTTGCGACTGTAAAAATGGCAAACAGAAAACGTACAAGGGTAACATCAAAGTTCCACTTGTCTGACAGACCTGCTAAAACTCCTGAAATCATGCGATTTCGTCTCATTTTATAAAACTTACTGTTCATGATATTTCCTCTTTCTGCTAGGTTAGACATAGTATATCACGGGTAGGCTCGGCTTTCATCAGTCCTCAGGCTGATTTACTAGTAGCAACTTTCCTCGACAAACTCCACAGCGATAGCGTTTGGTATCAATCCTTCGCTTGCGATAATAAGTTTGCTGGCAGGATTGACAACGATAGAGCTTGATTGGCTTGGAGTTGCTATTTGGCAAGGTTGGCACAAAGCGTAATCCATCCACTGCTTTCAACAGTTCCTTAAAATCCCGATCCTTGTGTTGATAGCCCTTTCCTTGAAAATAGAGGTGATAATGACAGAGTTCATGTCGGACAATTTTCCTAAAAACGTCCAACCCCAGTTCCTGATAAACCTTGTGATTAAAATCCAAATGCCCATCTTTGGGGAAAAATCGCCCACCTGTCGAACGTAGACGCCTATTCCACTGGGCATGATGGATAAAAGGTCTGCCGAAGTCTTCTAGCGAAACCTGCTTGACGTAATCAGTTAGATTCATCTGGAGCTAGGAGCGACAGATTGACTTTTTCACGTTCAGTATCAATTTTCTTGACCCAAACGGTCACCAAATCTCCAACTGACACCACTTGGCTAGGATGTTTGATAAATTTGCGACTCATGTGGGAAATATGAATCAAGCCGTCCTCGTGAATTCCAATGTCAACGAAGGCACCGAAGTCAACGACATTACGCACCACACCCTCTAGCTTCTGCCCAACCACTAAGTCCTTGATATCCAGGACATCTTGGCGAAGCATAGGTGCGTCAAAGGAATCACGGAAATCTCGACCTGGTTTGAGAAGATCTGCAATGATATCTTTAAGAGTTTCGGGACCAAGGTCTAGCCCTTGCGCCATTTCCTTGACTGAAAGAGACTTGAGTTTGCCTTGGGCTTCTTCATTCAGGTCCTTAATGTCCAAGCGTTTGAAAAGTTCCTTAACGGCAGCGTAATTTTCTGGGTGAACTCCAGTATTATCGAGGATATTGCTACTTTCAGGGATACGGAGGAAACCAGCAGCCTGTTCAAATGCTTTGGCTCCCAGACGAGGAACTTTCTTAATTTGGGCGCGTGAAGTGATTTTTCCTTCTTCCTCACGGTATTTGACGATATTTTCAGAGATGGTTTTATTGAGTCCAGCTACGTGTGAAAGAAGAGCTGGGCTGGCCGTATTGATATTGACACCGACTTGGTTTACCACTGTATCGACAACAAAGTCCAGACTCTCAGACAATTTCTTCTGGCTGACATCGTGCTGATACTGGCCAACACCGATTGACTTAGGATCGATTTTAACCAATTCAGCAAGGGGGTCCTGCAAACGACGGGCGATAGAAATGGCAGAGCGTTTTTCAACGGTCAAATCTGGAAACTCCTGACGAGCAAGTTCACTGGCAGAATAGACAGAAGCACCACTTTCATTTACGATGACATAACTAACCTCAGGAAAATCTTTCAGAACTTCCGCCACAAAGGCTTCACTTTCACGACTAGCAGTACCATTTCCGATGGCAATAATTTCCACGCCATATTGACCAATCAAATCTACCAGATCTTTCTTGGCTTCTTCGATTTGACGAGCTGATGCTGGTTTAACAGGATAAATGACCTGTGTTGTCAGCATTTTTCCTGTTGCATCCACGACAGCTAGCTTGGCACCTGTACGAAAGGCAGGGTCAAATCCAAGAACCACGCGCTCTTTCAGTGGAGCAACCAAGAGGAGATTGCGTAGGTTGTCCGAAAAGAGTTGGATAGCCCCTTCTTCCGCTTTTTCAGTCAATTCTGTCCGAATACGGCGCTCGATAGCAGGTAAGACTTTTTTCTTAACCGATTGCTGAACAACTTCATCTATATAGGCATTTTTCACCTTGAAACGAGCAGCAAAGAAAGCTAGAATACGGTCTGTCGCATGTTCGAAACCGACCTTCAAGACACCTAGCTTCTCCCCACGATTGAGGGCCAATGTACGATAGCCCTGCATATTTCCAACTGTCTCTGAAAAATCATAATAAATCTGAAAAACCTGCTTTTCATCAGGACTTTCATCCTTGACTTGCGAAGTAAGTTTAGAGTGTCTCAGCACCTCCTGATAAGTCATGGCGCGCAGTGTCACATCTTCCGATAAGGCTTCGACTAAGATATCAACTGCACCAGCCAAGGCATCTTTCCCAGTCACAAATCCTTCACAGATGAACTTTTCAGCCTCTTTCTCTAAGTCAGTTACATTCTGCAAAATCAGGCGAGCAAGTGGGAAGAGTCCAGCTTCACGAGCAATGGTTGCCTTGGTTCGACGCTTTTCCTTGTAAGGTAGGTAGAGTTCTTCAACGTCTGCTAATTTTTTGGCAGCTAAGATAGCTTCTTCCAACTCCTTGGTCAACTTGCCTTGTTCTTGAATCTTAGCTAAAACAGCTTCCTTGCGGTCATTGAGATTGGTCAGACTTTTATCCAAGTCGATAATGGCCTTAATCGCCACCTCATCCAGACTACCAGTCATGTCCTTGCGATAACGCGCGATAAAGGGGATTGTCGCCCCTTCTGCTGTCAAACTTAGAACAGTATCGATTTGCTTTAACGTCACTCCCAAATCTTGGGAGATTTTTTCATATTTTTTATCCATGAATCTATTATACCACAAGCTAAACATTTCAAATTAACTCGTAGAACATTTAAAAAATATGTAGGGAATAGATTTATATGCTATAGCGCAATAACTGGTACTTAAAGAGCATTGCCACCTTTTTTTAACCAAGCCATGATATCAAAAGTATTTAATGGATCAGACATAATAGCCAGTTCTGGAAGATGTTCCTGACCTGGAATAACACATTGACTTTTCAAATTTTTATATGGACGATTGACTAAAATTAATTTATTAGAATAAGGAAGATTATCCATCTTATTTAAAATTTCTTCACTAGCTGAATCTTTATTATCAAATTTAAAATATAGATTATCCCAATTTATGCGTTTTTTCTTTTTTCCCACTTAGTCCGTGCTTCTTCAATACTAGAATAATGTAGAAAATGAATATCTATATCCCCTAAGTGCCCCAAAGGATAAACTTCATGGGTCCAGCTCGGTGAAACAAGTTCCTCTTCGAAAACAAGTTCTTGTTCCATATAGTACCGAAAATCCTTTGTAAGTTTATAATAATCATCAGGAAGAATAAATAAACCAACAAAAGGTGTTCTATATTGGCTTTA
The DNA here is from genome assembly GCF_013277255.1 of Streptococcus sp. 2154. Classification (NCBI taxonomy): domain Bacteria; kingdom Bacillati; phylum Bacillota; class Bacilli; order Lactobacillales; family Streptococcaceae; genus Streptococcus; species Streptococcus sp. 2154. Next base: position 590 of record NZ_VMMK01000040.1, on the reverse strand, counting down.
CAATAATAACTTCTATATCTTTAAATGTTTGTCTATCAACTATTAATAAAGACTCTAATAAACTATTTTTATCTCCTTGATGTAATAAAATAACACTGATTAAGCAAGTCAATTTTACTACCTCCTATAATTTTCTGATAATGATTTTCTTCTTATTTCAATTATATAATCATTTAGTTTTAAAAAAAGCGTTCCAAACATTCAAAAATAGTTGAGACTTCCCTTAATAAATCTGTTACTTTCTTTTTCAAGATAGCCCAAGCTTGCTCAATAGGATTCAAATCCGGTGAATATGGCGGTAGAGGTAAGAAAAAGTGTTTATCTTGGATGCAGAGTTCATCCAAAATGTTCTTGGGATCAAAACTAGCATTGTCCATGATAATAACATGAGGTGTTTTCAAAGCAGGTAGGAGTTGCATTTTGAACCACTCCACAAAGAAATCGCTTGTCATGCTGTTCGTGTAAATCATGGGAGCTATAAACTCTCCGTCTACTTGTTCTGCAACAATAGAAGTTCGCTCAAAACGACGTCCGCTAATCTTTTCATAGACTTTCTCTCCTCTAGGAGCACATGCCTAAGGACGATAGAG
>NZ_VMMK01000004.1:0-641 GCF_013277255.1 Streptococcus sp. 2154 | reverse complement strand
ACTGACATTTCCAAACAAGTTCAAGCTCTCGGTCAGATAAAGAATGACTTGGCTGGAGTCAGAAGCTCTCAGGCAAGATATGAAGAGACGACTAAAGGCAGGCTAACTGCACTGACGAACAGAATGGAAGGGAAAGCTAACAAATCAGAAGTCAGGCAAACAGCAGAGACTCTGACGAGTCAGATAGACCGTATACAAGAAGAGAGCTCTACTCGTATTTCAACAATGACCTCTCGTTTTAATCAGCGCGCTGATGCGCTTGATGCTGGAGTGAGGCGTTTGACTGAAGGTCTCAGAACTAAAGCGGATATCAGCTCCCTCAACGTGACTGCTGAGAATATCCGGCAATCTGTGAAGAGTCTTGAGACAGACACGCAGAACAAACTAAATCAGAAGTTGAGTCAGGCTGAATTTGAGGTGCGAGCTGGCTCTATCCGCCAGGAAATCCTGAACGCAACCAAGGACAAGGCAGATAAGACCTTAGTTGTGGCTGAAGCTGGAAAATTGCGAGAAGAATTTTCAAATATGCAAGTTGGTGGTCGGAACTATTATCGTGATTCCGAGAAAATTCAACAGTCTCCTTTTAGTTTTGGTTTTGTGTTTGATAATCTAGATCCCTATCTTTCAAAGTCCGATATTGG
>NZ_VMMK01000039.1:48749-49166 GCF_013277255.1 Streptococcus sp. 2154 | reverse complement strand
TTAGCCCCAATTTTCCACGATGAATCCAATAATAAATAGTTGAAATTCCCACGTTAACGCCCTTAGCCTTGACCATCATTTCAGGCGAAAATTTTTGGTTATGATAGTGGAGAATCTTTTCCTTTAGTTCCTTGGTCAATCTTGATTTCTTGACCGAGCGCTTGCGATTATTTTCATAAGACTGTTGAGCATAGTCGGCAGAATAAACCTCTTTAAAGCGTCCTTTTCCAAGACATTGTCGGACTGTCCCACGCTTGATTTCATTGTGAATGGTTTGAGGAGCTTTTCCAAGTAAAGAGGCGATTTCTCTATTTGATTTCCCTTCTTTTTTCCATCTTTCGATTAAGCGACGGCTATCGATTGTCAAATGTTTGGCTTTTGTAGTATAATGGCTTTTCATCTCTGTGCCTTTCTTGT
>NZ_VMMK01000039.1:14123-48730 GCF_013277255.1 Streptococcus sp. 2154 | reverse complement strand
TTTGTGATTGAACAACAAGTATAACACAGAGGTGTTTTCTTATGCCTAGAAGAGCTTTCATTTGACAAGAGGAACCCTTGAAGCAGTTTTGTCAGCTAAACCAAAGCTAATCTTAGCCTTGGCTTGTCAGCCTAACAGCATCAAGCCTCTTATCAAATGAAATCGAGGGCTAGCTATAAGCTAGTTAAAACATCTAATTTTTAGGAGGGCTGGGTGGCTAACTTCATTATAGAACTTTCAATATCACATTCGAATCACAATAAATAAAAAAATCTTCCAATTCCCTTGCAAAAATGAAGAAAGTGTGATAACATAGTACGGTATGTAGTGCTAGCACATCCGCTATATTAGATTTAATAGGAGGAAAACACAATGGCTAAAGTATGTTACTTTACAGGTCGTAAGACTGTATCAGGAAACAACCGTTCACACGCGATGAACCAAACAAAACGTGCCGTAAAACCAAACCTTCAAAAAGTTACTGTTCTTATCGATGGTAAACCTAAAAAAGTTTGGGCTTCAGCTCGCGCTTTGAAATCAGGTAAAGTTGAATGCGTTTAATAATAAAAGCAAGGAGACCTCAGGGTCTTTTTCTTTTGACATAGTGAAAAAATCATTTTAAAAGCAGAGTAAATATCCGCTGATACAGTATTCTGCTTTTACACTTGGGCTGAAATATGATAAAATAGAGTATCAACTAGTTGAGGTAAAAAGGATGACTGTAAAAATTAATACAAAAGATGGTCAAATCGAACTAACAGATGAAGTGATTGCAACCGTCGTAGGTGGAGCAGCAACTGAAATTTTTGGTGTGGTCGGTATGGCTAGTAAAAATGCCCTCAAAGATAATTTCCAAGCCCTTCTAGGTAAGGAAAATTATTCCAAAGGTGTCGTCGTAAAGGCAGCCGAAGATGGAAGCATTGCAGTTGATGTGTATACCGTGTTAAGCTACGGAACAAAGATTAGTGAAGTGTCAAAAAACATTCAAGAGCGTGTTGCCTTTAGCTTGGAAAACCAGCTTGGAATTACTGCTCAGACTGTAAATGTTTACATTCAAAATATCAAAGTTGTAGGAGAATAACCGTGTCAAAAATTACTACTAGCTTATTTCAAGAAATGGTGCAGGCTGCATCAACTCGCTTGAATAAGCAAGCTGAATATGTCAATTCATTAAACGTCTTCCCTGTTCCAGATGGAGATACTGGAACAAACATGGGGATGACCATCGAAAATGGAGCTAAAGAAGTTGCAGACAAGCCAGCTTCTACAGTTGGAGAGGTAGCGAGCATTCTTGCTAAAGGGCTTTTGATGGGTGCGCGTGGGAACTCAGGAGTTATTATGTCTCAGCTTTTCCGTGGATTTTCACAAGCCATCAAGGATAAAGACGAGTTAACAGGTCAAGACTTGGCCCTTGCCTTCCAATCAGGTGTTGAAGTTGCCTATAAGGCAGTGATGAAACCAGTTGAAGGAACGATTTTGACAGTTTCTCGTGGGGCTGCTATCGGTGCTAAGAAAAAAGCTGAGCAAACAGATGATGCTGTTGAAGTCATGCGCGCAGCCTTGGAAGGTGCTAAAACAGCTCTAACTAAAACGCCAGACATGCTTCCAGTATTGAAGGAAGTTGGCGTTGTGGACTCAGGTGGTCAAGGATTGGTCTTTATCTACGAAGGTTTCCTTTCTGCCCTTACTGGTGAATATATTGCATCTGAGGACTTTGTAGCGACTCCTGCCAATATGAGTGAAATGATCAATGCAGAGCACCACAAGTCTGTGGCTGGTCATGTGGCGACTGAGGATATCAACTTTGGTTACTGTACTGAAATCATGGTAGCTCTTAAGCAAGGTCCAACCTATGCCAAAGATTTTGACTACGATGAATTCCGTAACTACTTGAATGAACTTGGAGATTCTCTCCTCGTTGTCAATGATGATGAAATCGTCAAAGTCCATGTCCATACAGAAGATCCAGGACTTGTCATGCAAGAAGGTCTAAAATATGGTAGCTTGGTCAAGGTAAAAGTTGACAATATGCGTAACCAACACGAAGCACAGATTGAGAAAGAAACTGCCCAAGTTAGCAAGCCAGCTGAAGAAAAAGAGTATGCTTTGATTGCTGTGGTGGCTGGTAAAGGTCTAGCAGATATCTTCCGTTCTCAAGGTGTGGATTATGTTATCGAAGGCGGTCAAACCATGAACCCTTCAACAGAAGACTTTATCAAGGCTGTTGAACAGGTCAATGCCCGTAACATCATCTTCCTGCCAAATAACAAGAATATCTTCATGGCAGCTCAATCTGCGGCAGAAGTTTTGGAGCAACCAGCAGTAGTGGTAGAAGCTCGCACTCTTCCTCAAGGTTTGACAAGTCTTCTTGCCTTTGATCCAAGCAAGTCCATTGAAGAAAACCAAGAGCGTATGACAGCTGCTCTTAGCGATGTCGTTAGTGGAAGCGTCACAACAGCTGTGCGTGATACAACCATCGATGGTTTAGAAATCCATGAAAACGATAATCTAGGTATGGTGGATGGGAAAATCCTCGTGTCAGACCCTGACATGCACCAAACCTTGACAGAAACCTTGAAACATATGTTGGATGAAGATAGTGAAATTGTAACCTTCTATGTCGGTGAAGACGGAAGCGAAGAACTTGCTAATGAAATTGCTCAAGAAATCGCAGAAGAATTCGAAGACGTTGAAGTCGAGATTCACCAAGGTCAACAACCTGTTTACCCATACCTATTTAGTGTAGAATAAGATTAATGAAGGACTGAGAAATCAGTTCTTTTCTCTTGAAAAATCTTGAAAAAATGGTATGATAGTAACAAGTTATTTTTAAGAGGAAAGAAAGGGGAACAATGGAGAAAATCAGTTTAGAATCTCCTAAGACGGGGTCGGACCTAGTTTTGGAAACACTTCGTGATTTAGGAATTGATACCATCTTTGGTTATCCTGGTGGTGCTGTCTTGCCTTTTTATGATGCGATATATAATTTTAAAGGCATTCGCCACATTCTAGGGCGCCATGAGCAAGGTTGTTTACATGAAGCTGAAGGTTATGCCAAATCAACTGGAAAGTTGGGTGTTGCCGTCGTCACTAGTGGACCAGGAGCAACAAATGCCATTACAGGGATTGCGGATGCCATGAGCGATAGTGTTCCCCTTTTGGTCTTTACAGGTCAGGTAGGGCGAGCAGGGATTGGGAAGGATGCCTTTCAGGAGGCAGACATCGTAGGAATTACCATGCCAATCACTAAGTACAATTACCAAGTTCGTGAGACAGCTGATATTCCGCGTATCATTACGGAAGCTGTCCATATCGCAACTACAGGTCGACCAGGGCCAGTCGTAATTGACCTACCTAAAGACGTATCTGCTTTAGAAACAGACTTCATCTATTCACCAGAAGTGAACCTACCAAGCTATCAGCCGACTCTTGAGCCAAATGATATGCAAATCAAGAAAATCTTGAAGCAATTGTCCAAGGCTAAAAAGCCAGTCTTGTTAGCTGGTGGTGGAATTAGTTATGCTGAGGCGGCGGCAGAATTAAATGAATTTGCAGAACACTATCAAATTCCAGTCGTAACAACTCTCTTAGGTCAAGGAACAATTGCAACGAGTCACCCACTCTTCCTTGGAATGGGGGGGATGCATGGGTCTTTCGCAGCGAATATTGCCATGACAGAGACGGACTTTATGATTAGTATTGGCTCTCGTTTTGATGACCGTTTGACAGGAAATCCAAAGACTTTTGCTAAGAATGCTAAGGTTGCCCACATTGATATTGACCCAGCTGAGATTGGCAAGATTATCAGTGCAGATATTCCTGTAGTTGGAGATGCTAAGAAGGCCTTGCAAATGTTGCTGGCCGAACCGACAGTTCATAACAATACTGAAAAATGGATTGAAAAAGTCACTAAAGACAAGAACCGCGTTCGTTCTTATGATAAGAAAGAGCGTGTGGTTCAGCCGCAAGCTGTTATTGAACGAATTGGTGAATTGACGAATGGAGATGCCATCGTGGTAACAGACGTTGGTCAACACCAAATGTGGACAGCCCAGTATTATCCCTACCAAAATGAACGTCAGTTAGTGACTTCAGGTGGTTTGGGAACGATGGGATTTGGAATTCCAGCAGCAATCGGGGCTAAAATTGCTAACCCAGATAAGGAAGTAGTCTTGTTTGTTGGGGATGGTGGCTTCCAAATGACTAACCAGGAATTGGCTATTTTGAACATTTACAAGGTGCCAATCAAGGTGGTTATGCTGAACAACCACTCACTTGGAATGGTTCGTCAGTGGCAGGAATCCTTCTATGAAGGTAGAACATCTGAGTCAGTCTTTGATACCCTTCCTGATTTCCAATTGATGGCGCAAGCTTATGGCATTAAAAACTATAAGTTTGACAATCCTGAGACCTTGGCTCAAGACCTTGAAGTCATCACTGAGGATGTTCCTATGCTAATTGAGGTAGACATTTCTCGTAAGGAACAGGTGTTGCCAATGGTACCAGCTGGTAAGAGTAATCATGAGATGTTGGGGGTGAAGTTCCATGCGTAGAATGTTAACAGCAAAACTACAAAATCGATCAGGAGTCCTCAATCGCTTTACCGGTGTCCTGTCTCGTCGTCAGGTTAATATCGAAAGTATCTCTGTTGGAGCAACAGAAGATCCGAATGTATCGCGCATCACCATTATTATTGATGTAGCTTCACATGATGAAGTGGAGCAAATCATCAAGCAACTCAATCGTCAGATTGATGTGATTCGCATTCGAGATATTACAGACAAGCCTCATTTGGAGCGCGAGGTTATTTTGGTTAAGATGTCAGCGCCAGCTGAGAAGCGAGCTGAGATTCTAGCGATTATTCAACCTTTCCGTGCAACAGTGGTAGACGTAGCGCCAAGCTCGATTACCATTCAGATGACAGGAAATGCTGAAAAGAGTGAAGCTCTATTGCGAGTCATTCGACCATACGGTATTCGCAATATCGCTCGAACGGGTGCAACTGGATTTACCCGCGACTAAAAATCCAACTTAAATTTGTTAAACCAGCCTAAAAGGCAATAAATAATAGAAAAGAGAGAAAAACTATGGCAGTTCAAATGGAATACGAAAAAGATGTTAAAGTAGCAGCACTTGACGGTAAAAAAATCGCCGTTATCGGTTATGGTTCACAAGGACATGCGCATGCTCAAAATTTGCGTGATTCAGGTCGCGATGTCATCATCGGTGTACGTCCAGGTAAATCTTTTGACAAAGCAAAAGAAGACGGATTTGACACTTACACAGTAGCAGAAGCTACTAAATTGGCTGACGTTATCATGATTTTGGCACCAGACGAAATCCAACAAGAATTGTACGAAGCAGAAATCGCTCCAAACTTGGAAGCTGGAAACGCAGTTGGATTTGCTCATGGTTTCAATATCCACTTTGAGTTTATCAAAGTTCCTGCGGATGTAGATGTCTTCATGTGTGCTCCTAAAGGACCAGGACACTTGGTACGTCGTACTTACGAAGAAGGATTTGGTGTTCCAGCTCTTTACGCAGTATACCAAGATGCAACAGGAAATGCTAAAAACATTGCTATGGACTGGTGTAAAGGTGTTGGAGCAGCTCGTGTAGGTCTTCTTGAAACAACTTACAAAGAAGAAACTGAAGAAGATTTGTTTGGTGAACAAGCTGTACTTTGTGGTGGTTTGACTGCCCTTATCGAAGCAGGTTTTGAAGTCTTGACAGAAGCAGGATACGCTCCAGAATTGGCTTACTTTGAAGTTCTTCACGAAATGAAATTGATCGTTGACTTGATTTACGAAGGTGGATTCAAGAAAATGCGTCAATCAATTTCAAACACTGCTGAATATGGTGACTATGTATCAGGTCCACGTGTAATCACTGAACAAGTTAAAGAAAACATGAAGGCTGTCTTGGCAGACATCCAAAATGGTAAATTTGCAAATGACTTTGTAAATGACTATAAAGCTGGACGTCCAAAATTGACTGCTTACCGTGAACAAGCAGCTAACCTTGAAATTGAAAAAGTTGGTGCAGAATTGCGTAAAGCAATGCCATTCGTTGGTAAAAACGACGATGATGCATTCAAAATCTATAACTAATTAGAGAGCAAAGGATTTTGAGAAAGCTTTAGTTTCAGCTACTCGTGGGATATTAGATATACTTATTTAGGGGTTGAAATCATATGAATATTACCAATTTGTTTTCTATCAAGACAGGATGTGATGAAACTGATAGGCAACTGCAAAAATTATTTTTTCAGTTGGATTTACAATTGGGAGAATTGACAGATCAACTAAGAAAATTAGATTCTAATTTTGTTCCTCGTAGTCAATTTGTAGACACGCTGGATTTGAATGATGTAGAATATAAAGAAATTTTAAACTATTTTATCTTCCATCGTAATGATAGTGAAGAAAGTTTGGCAGAATGGTTATATGATTGGATTTCTACAAATCGTTATGAACTTCCTAAAGAGTTTTCAATTCGTATGGCTCATAAATATCATGAAAGTGTTGCTGAAGTTTTTGGAGATGAATAACTAAAAAAACAGTCATTAGTGACTGTTTTTTATAGAAAAAGAGGTTTTATATGTTAAGTTCAAAAGATATCATCAAGGCTCATAAGGTCTTGAATGGTGTGGTTGTGAATACCCCACTGGATTACGACCATTATTTATCGGAGAAGTATGGTGCTAAGATTTATTTGAAAAAAGAAAATGCCCAGCGTGTTCGCTCTTTTAAAATTCGTGGTGCCTATTATGCCATTTCTCAGCTCAGCAAGGAAGAACGTGAGCGTGGGGTAGTCTGCGCTTCTGCGGGAAATCATGCGCAGGGAGTAGCCTATACCTGCAATGAGATGAAAATTCCTGCTACTATTTTTATGCCCATTACCACTCCGCAACAAAAAATTGGGCAGGTTCGCTTTTTTGGCGGGGACTTCGTAACCATTAAACTAGTTGGAGATACCTTTGATGCTTCAGCTAAGGCAGCTCAAGAATTTACAGTTTCTGAAAATCGTACTTTTATTGATCCCTTTGATGATGCTCATGTTCAAGCAGGTCAAGGAACAGTTGCTTATGAGATTTTAGAAGAAGCTCGAAAAGAATCGATTGATTTTGATGCTGTCTTGGTTCCTGTTGGTGGTGGGGGTCTCATTGCTGGGGTTTCTACCTATATCAAGGAAACAAGTCCAGAGATTGAGGTTATCGGAGTAGAGGCGAATGGAGCGCGTTCCATGAAAGCTGCTTTTGAAGCTGGTGGACCTGTTAAACTCAAAGAAATTGACAAATTTGCGGATGGGATTGCTGTGCAAAAGGTAGGACAGTTGACCTATGAAGCAACGCGTCAACATGTTCAAACTTTGGTAGGTGTCGATGAGGGATTGATTTCTGAAACTTTGATTGACCTCTACTCTAAGCAAGGGATTGTTGCAGAACCTGCTGGAGCAGCTAGTATCGCCTCTTTAGAGGTTTTAGCTGAATATATCAAGGGGAAAACCATTTGTTGTATCATTTCTGGAGGGAATAATGATATCAACCGTATGCCAGAAATGGAAGAGCGTGCCTTGATTTATGATGGGATCAAACATTACTTTGTGGTCAATTTCCCACAGCGTCCAGGAGCTTTGCGTGAGTTTGTAAATGATATCTTGGGGCCAAATGATGATATCACCCGTTTTGAGTATATCAAGCGAGCTAGTAAGGGAACAGGTCCAGTATTGATTGGGATCGCTTTGGCAGATAAGCATGATTATGCAGGCTTAATTCGTCGAATGGAAGGTTTTGATCCAGCTTATATTAACTTAAATGGGAATGAAACGCTCTATAATATGCTTGTCTGAGGACTAATAAAAAAATATCATATTATTTGCACAACTAATGTATAGGTGTTATAATGATAGTGAAGAAAGGGGGCGATTCCTATGGTTTTAGGAAGCTTATCGTGCTATTTCTACTACAACTCACTATAACACCTATTATTTTCGATTCTGTTTATATTAAGGCGGCAGAATTACTTACTATATATAAGGAAATTTTTTGAAATCCCCAATTGTATATATCCCTAATTTGAGATTTCTCTAAATATAATAGGAATCAAAAAAAATAATCAATGTTTGTGAGATGACTGCTAGGTGAGTTGGTCGAAAAAACTCGTGAGATAGACAATAGTGCTAGACATGCAATAGCTAGTGATACTGATTTTAAATGACTAGCTGGAAAGTGGGTATGTAATCAGAAGATGCAAGATTGTACAAAGTAAGTAGTACCGGTTGTGAAATGGATAAGATATAGATAAGGACAGGAAAGGAACCAAAGAAGGAGAAAGAAAACGGAATGATTTAGAGATAGTGAGGAGTGAAAGACTATCTTTAGTGGGCTTGTTGATTTAAAAGGAATAGATAGAATGAAATAGTAAATCCTGTCTATCCTATTGAGAAACTGGTATTCAGCATACGTGAATATTTTTACAAATTTAAAGTTTAATAATGCAATTGTTTTTTAGGAGCATACTGATGGGTTATAGTAAGCGGAAAACTATATATTATCGGCTTTAAAAAGGAAGTAAGAAGATTCTGGGTCATTTATTTTATTGAATATATGTTTTTTATTGACAAAAGTAGTAAAAACGTATACAATTAAGTATTGTAAAGAAGAAAATAGGAGAAAAACATGGCTAAGTCAAACTTTGAAAAAGTAGAATCAGTTGTTGGCTGGGTTCGTGATAAGAAAATCACAGGCTACCGTATCTCTAAAGAAACGAATGCGCGTGAAATGTCTATCATTGCTCTGGCGCAGGGTCGTGCAAAAGTAAAAAATATTTCATTTGAAACAGCCCTAGGCCTAATTGATTTCTATGAAAAAAATCATGAAAAATTTGAAGATTAATCTTTGGATAACGGCGGATTCTTGACCCTCAAGTAGTAGAGATAGAGAATCTGCCTTTTCATTTTGAGGACAGCAAAAAGACTGCACGGTTGAGGCAGCCTTTTCTTTTTATTTGAGATAGCGTTGAAGGAATTCTTTTGTACGGTCTTCTTTAGGATTGGTGAAGAGATCTTCTGGTTTGCCTTCTTCAGCAATCACACCCTTATCCATAAAGATAACACGGTGAGAGACATCACGGGCGAATTCCATTTCATGGGTTACGACAATCATAGTCAAGCCTTCCTGAGCTAGATCTTGCATGATTTTGAGGACTTCTCCAACCATTTCTGGATCGAGAGCTGATGTTGGTTCATCAAAGAGAATAGCATCTGGATTCATGGAAAGGGCGCGAGCGATGGCCACACGTTGTTTTTGACCACCTGAGAGTTGTTTTGGTTTCGCTTGCCAGTAGCGTTCCCCCATACCGACCTTTTCCAGGTTTTCTTTGGCAATCTTTTCAGCTTCTGTGCGTTCGCGTTTAAGGACAGTTGTCTGAGCGACAATTGTGTTTTCAAGCACGTTGAGATTTTCAAAGAGGTTAAAGGATTGGAACACCATCCCCAACTTTTCACGGTATTGCGTGAGGTCATAGCCTTTTTCGAGGACGTTTTGTCCATGATAAAGGATTTGTCCATCAGTTGGTGTTTCAAGTAGGTTAATAGAGCGTAGGAAGGTCGATTTCCCGCTTCCAGAGCTTCCGATGATAGAGATTACCTCTCCCTTGTGGACAGTGAGTGAAATGTCTTTTAGCACTTCGTTTTGGCCATAGGATTTTTTGAGGTGTTTAATTTCAAGGATTGCTTGTGTCATTATTTAAAATCCTCCGTTTGTATTTGGTTAGCACCTGTAGTATAGGTATCCATGTCCATTCTGCGTTCGATGAAGCGTAGGATACGTGTTACGGTGAAGGTGAGGACAAAGTAAATCACGGCGATGATTGTAAATGTCTGGAAGTATTGATAGGTTTGAGTTGCCACGGTATTTCCTGAGAAATAAAGTTCGACAACAGAGATAACGTTCAATACAGATGTATCTTTGATATTGATGACAAATTCATTACCAGTTGCTGGTAGGATGTTACGGATAACCTGAGGTAGCACAATCTTATGCATGGTTTGGTTATGAGTCATACCGAGTGCAGTCGCGGCTTCAAATTGTCCCTTGTCAACTGCTAGGATACCACCACGGACGATTTCAGTCATGTAGGCACCAGTGTTGATCGAAACGATGAAGATAGCAGCCAGTGTGCGGTCAAGGTTGATACCGAAAGCTTGAGCAGTTCCATAGTAGATAACCATCGATTGAACAATCATTGGGGTACCACGGAAAATTTCAATGTAGACATTGAGAATCCAGCCAACTAGTTTTTGTAAGCTGTAAATGGCTTTATTCTCAGAGAGAGGAGCAGTACGGAAGACACCAATGGCAAGTCCAATAATGAGACCTGTGATGGTTCCGACGATAGAGATTAAAAGAGTGATACCAGCACCACGCAAGAGTTGTTGCCAGTTTTCAGAAAGAATTTTAGCGACTTGGCTAAAGAAACTACTGCTAGTCTCTTCAGTTGTTGTAGCTTCGGCAGGTTGTTCCTTGATCATACGATCCATCAAGGCAACTTGGTCGTCTTTTGAAATGGTTTCAATGCTGGCATTGATTTGGCTAATACGATTGTCATCTTTACGAAGTCCAATGGCGATAGCTGTATCTTCTTCCCCAGTTTTGAAACCTGGTTCTACTTGAATCATCTTAAACTTAGAGTTAGCGGCTTCGGCAGTCAGTGCTTCAGGGCGTTCAGAAACATAGGCATCGATGACACCAGCCTCAAGAGCTTGGCGCATTTGAGCGAAGTCTCCCATGGCTGTTTCTTTTTTAGCGCCTGGGATTTGTGCAATCAAGTCATAAAGGTAGACACCTTGTTGAGAAGTGATTTTCGCACCATTAAAGTCATCTAAAGATTTAGCACTTGCATAGGCAGAATCTTTTTTGACAAGTAGGACAGGTTCGCTAGTGTAGTAACTGCTTGAAAAGGCAATTTCTTGTTTACGCTCGGCAGTAGGACTCATACCTGCGATAATCATGTCAATCTTACCAGAAGTAAGGGCAGGGACTAGACCTTCCCACTTGGTTTTAACAACCAAAGGTTCTTTACCTAAGTCCTTAGCGATTTTCTTGGCGATTTGAACATCGTATCCGTTGGCATACTGGTTGGTTCCATCGATTTTGACAGCTCCATTGCTATCATCATCCTGGGTCCAGTTAAAGGGGGCATATGCTGCTTCCATCCCGATGCGTAAATATTCATCGGCTTGAGCAACATTGACAAGTCCTAGCATCAGCAAGAGACTTGTGAAAATAGATAAGTATATTTTTCTCATGATTTCTCCTATTCTAATCTATTAAAAAATAACTGTCTCCTATTTTATCGAAAAATGCGTAATTTTTCAACATAAGTAAGCCTTTACTTACGAAAAAATGCTATAATGATAAGAAAGATAAAAAGGGGGCTTAGTTGATGAAAAAAACTTTTTTCTTACTGATGTTTGGCTTGTTTTGCCTTCTGCCACTTTCTGTTTTCGCCATTGATTTCAAGATAAACTCTTATCAAGGGGATTTGTATATTCATGCAGACAATACGGCAGAATTTAGACAAAAGATAGTTTATCAGTTTGAGGAGGACTTTAAGGGCCAAATCGTGGGACTTGGACGTGCTGGCAAGATGCCTAGTGGATTTGACATTGATCCTCATCCAAAGGTTCAGGCTGCGAAAAATGGTGCTGAACTAGCAGACGTTACGAGCGAAGTGACAGAAGAAGCGAATGGTTATACTGTGAGAGTCTATAATCCAGGCCAGGAAGGCGACACAGTTGAAGTTGAGCTTACATGGAACTTAAAAAATTTGCTTTTCCTATATGATGACATTGCTGAATTAAATTGGCAACCTTTAACAGATAGTTCAGGGGCTATTGGCAAGTTTGAATTTCATGTAAGGGGAGACAAGGGAGCTGAAAAACTCTTTTTCCATACAGGCAAACTTTTTAGAGAGGGAACGATTGAAAAGAGTAGCCTTGATTATACTATTCGCTTGGACAATCTTCCAGCTAAGCGTGGAGTTGAATTGCATGCATACTGGCCTCGGACCGATTTTGCTAGCGCTAGGGATCAGGGATTGAAAGGAAATCATTTAGAAGAATTTAATAAGGTAGAAGACTCGATTGTTAAAGAAAAAGAGCAAAGTAAACAACTCCTTACTTGGGTCTTACCTTCGATACTTTCTATCTCCTTGTTATTGAGTGTCTGCTTCTATTTTATCTATAGAAGAAAGACCACTCCTTCCGTCAAATATGCCAAAAATCATCGTCTCTATGAACCACCAATGGAATTAGAGCCTATGGTTTTATCAGAGGCTGTCTACTCGACCTCCTTGGAGGAAGTGAGTCCCTTGGTCAAGGGGGCTGGCAAATTCACCTTTGATCAACTTATTCAAGCTACCTTGCTAGATGTGATAGACCGTGGAAATGTCTCTATCATTTCAGAAGGAGATGCAGTTGGTTTGAGGCTAGTAAAAGAAGATGGTTTGTCAAGCTTTGAGAAAGACTGTCTAAATCTGGCTTTTTCAGGCAAAAAAGAAGAAACTCTTTCCAATTTGTTTGCGGATTACAAGGTATCTGATAGTCTTTATCGTAGAGCAAAAGTCTCTGATGAAAAACGGATTCAAGCAAAGGGGCGTCAACTCAAATCTTCTTTTGAAGAAGTATTGAACCAGATGCAAGAAGGAGTGAGAAATCGAGTTACCTTCTGGGGGCTTCCAGATTACTATCGTCCTTTAACTGGTGGGGAAAAGGCTTTGCAAGTGGGTATGGGACTCTCCACTATCTTGCCCCTATTTATTGGATTTGGTTTGTTCTTGTACAGTTTGGATGTTTATGGCTATCTTTACTTCCTCTTGCCAATACTTGGTTTTCTAGGTTTGGTGTTGGCTGTTTTCTATTATTGGAAGCTTCGACTAGATAATCGTGATGGTGTCCTAAATGAAGCGGGAGCAGAAGTATACTATCTCTGGACCAGTTTTGAAAATATGTTGCGGGAGATTGCACGATTGGATCAGGCAGAGTTGGCAAGTATTGTGGTCTGGAATCGCCTCTTGGTCTATGCGACCTTATTTGGCTATGCGGACAAGGTCAGCCATTTGATGAAGGTTCATCAGATTCAAGTGGAAAATCCAGATATCAATCTTTATGTAGCTTATGGTTGGCATGGCATGTTTTATCATTCAAGCGCGCAAATGAGCCATTATGCTAGTGTCGCAAATACAGCAAGTACCTACTCCGTATCTTCTGGAAGTGGAAGTTCTGGCGGTGGCTTCTCTGGAGGCGGAGGTGGCGGAAGTATCGGTGCCTTTTAAAGAGAACTGCCATAGACTGAAAAAGTATGCTATAATGGAAGATAGAAAAAAGGAGTAATCTATGTATCTTATTGAAATTTTAAAATCTATCTTCTTCGGGATTGTTGAAGGAATTACAGAATGGTTGCCGATTTCCAGTACAGGTCACTTGATTTTAGCAGAGGAATTTATCCAATACCAAAATCAAAATGAAGCCTTTATGTCCATGTTTAATGTCGTGATTCAACTTGGTGCTATTTTAGCAGTCATGGTGATTTACTTTAATAAACTAAATCCCTTTAAACCGACTAAGGACAAACAGGAAGTTCGTCAGACTTGGAGACTATGGTTGAAGGTCTTGATTGCGACCTTGCCTTTACTTGGTGTCTTTAAATTTGATGATTGGTTTGACACCCACTTCCATAACATGGTTTCAGTCGCTCTTATGTTGATTATCTATGGGATTGCCTTTATCTATTTGGAAAAGCGCAATAAAGCGCGTGCGATCGAGCCAAGTGTAACAGAGTTGGACAAGCTTCCTTATACGACAGCCTTTTATATCGGTCTCTTCCAAGTTCTTGCCCTTTTACCAGGGACTAGCCGTTCAGGTGCAACGATTGTCGGTGGTTTGTTAAATGGAACCAGTCGTTCTGTTGTGACAGAATTTACCTTCTATCTTGGGATTCCTGTTATGTTTGGAGCTAGTGCCTTAAAGATTTTCAAATTTTTGAAAGCAGGACAGCTCTTGAGCTTTGGGCAATTGTTCTTGCTCTTGGTTGCGATGGGAGTCGCTTTTGCAGTCAGCATGGTCGCTATTCGCTTCTTGACGAGCTATGTAAAAAAACACGACTTTACCCTTTTCGGTAAATACCGCATCGTGCTTGGTAGTGTTTTGCTACTTTACAGTTTTGTCCGTTTATTTGTATAAGAAAAACCTTGAAGGGTCCAGGCTCTTCAAGGTTTTAAAATCCAGTCACGGTAATCCCCAGCAGGCGGACACCTCTTTCTTTCTCGCTTAACTCTTCATAGAGTTGCAGGGCTATTTGGCTTATCTGACCAGCATCCTGTGTTTTTTGAGCCAGACTTTTTCGTTTGGTAAGGGTTGAAAAGTCTTCGTAGCGGATTTTCAAAATGACAATTTTTCCAGCTTTTTCTTGCTGACTGAGATTGAGAGCGACTCTTTCTGATAGGAGAGTCAGCTCTTTTTTGATGTCTTCCTCAGCACGTAGAATCTTTCCATAGGTTTTCTCCTTCCCGATTGATTTACGGATGCGATTGGATTTGACTGGAGAGTTGTGAATGCCACGAGCCTTTCGATACAGGTCATAGCCCAGTCTACCAAAGCGGTCTATTAGGGTCACTTCAGGAACTTCAAGTAGGTCAGCGCCAGTAAAAACACCCATGTGATGAAGGCGTTCCACCGTCTTTTTTCCTACTCCATGAAACTTGGCCACGTCCATTTGTTTGAGAAAATCCTCAGCCTGGTCAGGTAGAATTACTGTCAAACCATGTGGCTTTTGATAATCGCTAGCCATTTTAGCTAAGAACTTGTTATAAGAAACGCCTGCGGAAGCAGTTAGATGGAGTTCTTGCCAGATATCTTTTTGAATGAGGCGAGCGATTTTGACCGCTGACTTGATACCGAGTTTATTTTCTGTCACATCCAAATAGGCTTCGTCAATGCTCATGGGTTCTATTAAATCTGTATAACGCTTAAAGATAGATCGAATCTGGAGTCCCACAGATTTGTATTTCTCATAATTTCCTGAGATAAAGACTGCCTGGGGACAACGTTCATAGGCTTCCTTAGAACTCATAGCAGAATGGACACCAAAAGCTCGCGCCTCATAGCTACAAGTGGAAACGACACCACGCCCACCTGTTTGCCGAGGGTCACTGCCGATAATGACAGGTTTTCCTCTGAGTTTAGGATTATCCCTGATTTCTACCGCAGCAAAAAAGGCATCCATGTCAATATGGATGATTTTTCTTGACAAATCATTTAACAAAGGAAAAATCAACATGTCTAGCCCCCTTTTTACCGCTTATTTTCTTTTATTATACCCTTTTTTCTGAAAAAAAGAAAAAAGGACTTTATTTTTTCAAAAATATAATACAGTTTGAAATAAAATGTAGACTGTTTTAGAAAAGAAAGTGTAAAAACAGGGAATTTTCACTTGTTGAAATCGGTTACTGTATGGTATACTTGACTCATGAATGTAACAGATAGTTGTTACTAGAAAGAAAAAAGAGGACATTAACATGGTTGTTAAAACAGTTGTTGAAGCACAAGATATTTTTGACAAAGCTTGGGAAGGCTTCAAAGGCGTAGATTGGAAAGAAAAAGCAAGTGTATCACGCTTTGTACAAGCTAACTACACACCTTACGATGGAGACGAAAGCTTCCTTGCAGGACCAACAGAACGTTCACTTCACCTCAAAAAAATTGTAGAAGAAACGAAGGCACACTACGAAGAAACTCGTTTCCCAATGGACACTCGTCCAACATCTATCGCTGATATCCCTGCTGGATTTATCGATAAAGAAAATGAAGTTATCTTCGGTATCCAAAATGATGAACTATTCAAATTGAACTTCATGCCAAAAGGTGGTATCCGTATGGCTGAAACTACTTTGAAAGAAAATGGATACGAACCAGACCCAGCTGTTCACGAAATCTTCACTAAATACGTAACAACAGTTAACGACGGTATCTTCCGTGCCTACACTTCAAATATCCGTCGCGCTCGTCACGCTCACACTGTAACTGGTCTTCCAGATGCATATTCACGCGGACGTATCATCGGTGTTTACGCACGTCTTGCTCTTTACGGTGCAGACTACTTGATGCAAGAAAAAGTAAACGACTGGAATGCAATCGAAGAAATCGATGAAGAAACAATCCGTCTTCGTGAAGAAATCAATCTTCAATACCAAGCATTGCAACAAGTTGTTCGCTTGGGTGACCTTTACGGAGTTGATGTTCGCAAACCAGCGATGAACGTTAAAGAAGCAATCCAATGGGTTAACATCGCCTTCATGTCTGTCTGCCGTGTTATCAACGGTGCTGCAACATCTCTTGGACGTGTGCCAATCGTATTGGACATCTTTGCAGAACGTGACCTTGCTCGTGGTACATTTACGGAATCAGAAATCCAAGAATTCGTTGATGATTTCGTTATGAAACTTCGTACAGTTAAATTTGCTCGTACAAAAGCTTATGACCAATTGTACTCAGGTGACCCAACCTTCATCACAACTTCTATGGCTGGTATGGGTAACGACGGTCGTCACCGTGTTACTAAGATGGACTACCGTTTCTTGAACACTCTTGACAACATCGGTAACTCACCAGAACCAAACTTGACAGTTCTTTGGACTGACAAATTGCCATACAACTTCCGTCGCTACTGTATGCACATGAGCCACAAACACTCTTCTATCCAATACGAAGGTGTAACAACAATGGCTAAAGACGGATATGGTGAAATGAGTTGTATCTCATGCTGTGTGTCTCCACTTGACCCAGAAAATGAAGAACAACGCCACAACATCCAGTACTTCGGTGCGCGTGTGAACGTATTGAAAGCCCTTCTTACTGGACTTAACGGTGGTTACGACGATGTTCACAAAGACTACAAAGTATTTGACATCGAACCAATCCGTGACGAAGTTCTTGAATTTGAATCAGTTAAAGCTAACTTTGAAAAATCTCTTGACTGGTTGACTGACACTTACGTAGATGCTTTGAATATCATCCACTACATGACTGATAAGTACAACTACGAAGCTGTTCAAATGGCCTTCTTGCCAACTAAACAACGCGCTAACATGGGATTCGGTATCTGTGGATTTGCCAACACTGTTGACACATTGTCAGCTATTAAGTACGCTACAGTTAAACCAATCCGTGATGAAAATGGCTACATCTACGATTACGAAACAATCGGAGAATACCCACGTTGGGGTGAAGATGATCCTCGTTCAAACGAATTGGCAGAATGGTTGATCGAAGCTTACACAACTCGTCTACGTAGCCACAAACTTTACAAAGACGCAGAAGCTACAGTTTCACTTTTGACTATCACATCTAACGTTGCTTACTCTAAACAAACTGGTAACTCACCAGTCCACAAAGGTGTATACCTCAACGAAGATGGTTCTGTGAACTTGTCTAAACTTGAATTCTTCTCACCAGGTGCTAACCCATCTAACAAAGCTAAAGGTGGATGGTTGCAAAACTTGAACTCACTTTCTAGCCTTGACTTTAGTTATGCAGCTGATGGTATCTCATTGACTACTCAGGTTTCTCCACGTGCTCTTGGTAAGACTCGTGATGAACAAGTTGATAACTTGGTAACAATCCTTGATGGTTACTTTGAAAACGGTGGACAACACGTTAACTTGAACGTTATGGACTTGAACGATGTTTACGAAAAGATCATGTCAGGTGAAGACGTTATCGTACGTATTTCTGGATACTGTGTAAACACTAAATACCTCACTCCAGAACAAAAAACTGAATTGACACAACGTGTCTTCCACGAAGTTCTTTCAATGGATGACGCCTTGGATGCATTGAGCTAATCAAGTTCTTGAATAATGAAATAAGGAACCCTCGGTCAATCGACTGAGGGTTTTGTGCTTGGGATCTTCAATTCCTTGAGTCAGGCACTAAAATGTCTGACCAGGATTCAAAGATACTTATTGAGTTGCGGGAGGTATTTGATACTCAATGAAAATCAAATAGCAAACTAGGAAGCTAGCCACAGGTTGCTCAAAACACTGTTTTGAGGATAAGACTGACAAAGTCAGTCACATATATACGGCAAGGCGAAGCTGATGTGGTTTGAATTTTATCTCTTAGACCAAGTTCTCTTCATAAAGAGAAGTAGGATTGGATAAATCTCCAAGCGGCCTGCAATCATTGCAAAGGAGAGGAGAATTTTTGAGATAGGGCTAAAGATTGAGAAACTAGATGTCGTTCCTAGAATAGGACCGATGTTATTGAAACAGCTAAAGACAGCACTGGTAACGATCAGGAAATCATTGCTATCTAGGCTGACAATAAAGATAAGCGCTAGCAAAATCATAGAATAGATGACAAAGTACTTGAGAATCTTATGCTGGGTATCTTTGTCAATCACCGTTTGATTCACATGGAGAGTCAAAACACGGTGGGGCGATAGAATGGACAAAATTTGGTTTTTGGCAATTTCTGAAAGGATGAGGCCTCGAATAATCTTGAGTCCACCTGCAGTTGATCCAGCAGAGCCACCGATTGCCATGAGGAAAAGGAGGATAAACTGGGAGAAGAGGGACCAATTGGTAGTGTCTCCATATCCAAAACCAGTTGTTGTAATGATGTTGGAAACCTGGAAGAAGTCCATTTCAAAGCTCTTGGAAAATCCTGGGTAGAGATAGAGGGTATTAAGGCTGATCAAGGCTGTAGAAACCAGTACGATGACCAAATAAGCCCGAAGTTCTTCATCTCCAAAGAAGGCTTTGACGCGACGGAGCATGAGGTAGTAGTAAAGGTTGAAATTTACCCCAAAAACTAGAACTCCGATACTAACCAGATAGGTAATTAGTGAACTGCCATAGTGGGCAATTCCGTCGTTATAGACGGTAAAACCTCCTGTACCTGCTGTTCCCATAGCAATGACAAAACTATCAAATAGGGGCATGCCAGCCAGATAATAGATGATGACAAAGAGGGAGAAGAGAGCTAGATAAAGGAGATAGAGAATCTGGGCAGTATTTTTGAGTTTGGATACAACCTTACCGAAAACAGGGCCAGGAACCTCGGCCTTCATCACTTCTAGGTGGCTATTTTTGGCATTGTCCATAATAGCAAGTGCAAAAACAAGCACTCCCATCCCTCCAATCAAGTGGGTAAAACTTCGCCAGAAGAGGAGGGAACGGCTGAGAACCGAAACGTCGTTCAAAATACTTGCTCCAGTAGTTGTAAAGCCAGAACTGATTTCAAAAAAGGCATCAATAACGCTGGGGATTTGCCCAGCAAAGACAAAGGGGAGACCGCCAAAGAAGGACCAAAGGATCCAACAGAGGGCCACAATCAAGACTCCCTCCTTGGCATAAATCCGTTGATTTTTTGGCTTCTGTAAACTCCCTGAACCGCCTAACAATACGAGAATCCCTATGGTCGAAAAGAGGGCTGTAAAGACTTGGCTCGATTCACGGTAATAGACAGCAATCGCAACAGGAACCAAAAGGAGAACAGCTTCAATCAAAAGTAATTTTGAAAGGAGGTAGCGAATCATACTTTTATTCATTTCTTACCTCGCAATCAAGTCATAAATCTTAGTGATATTCGGCAACAAGGTTGTTACTAGGAGCTTGTCTCCAACTTCCAACATATCCTCCCCAGTTGGGAAAATCGTTTTGCCCTTTCGAATGATAGCTGCAATAAGAACCCCTTTTTTCAATTTCAGTTGAGAAAGAGGTTTGGCAGTCATTTTATTGGCTTCCTTGATATGGAATTGCAGGGTTTCGATTTGGCCATTGGCTAGATGGTGCATGGCTTGAAGGTCTGAATACTGGGCATTAACTCGACCACGAATAAAGTGCATAATCGTATCTACAGCGATGCTTTTAGGTGTGATGATACTTGAAAAATCAGGCGCATTGATAATCTCGAGGAGACTGGTACGATTGACCTTAGTAATATTTTTCTGTACACCTACCCTGTCAAGGAACATAGATGTAATCAGATTTTCCTCATCGACTCCTGTTAGAGTCGCAACGGCATCATAGTGTTGAGCACTTTCTTCCAGCAGGATATCTTGTGCGGTACCATCTCCTTGAACGATGTAGAGGTTTGGGAATTTCTCGCTAAAGAAGCTAGCGATTTCAGGATTGATTTCAATAATCTTAGTATCAATACGACTATCTTTGAGGATACCTAGTAGATAATAGGCAATTCTACCAGCTCCAACAATAAGAAGACTCTTCACGGCACGAGACTTGAAATAATTATGGAAGAGCATCATATCAACACGGTTACCAGTGACAAAGATTCTATCTTTATCCTGTATGGTCATATCACCACTTGGGATGATAATTTGATGATCTCTTTCTATCGCACATACAATGACATTGCCAAATTTTTTCCGAAAATCAGAAATGGGCATTTGGCAAAGACCACTGGAGGATTTAACAGTGAATTCCATCAAGCTGACCCGTCCACCAAAGAAACGTTCGACAGATAGAGCGTTGGGGAAGTCAATGATGTTGGCGATAGCGCGGGCAGCCAAGAGCTCAGGGTTAACGATGAGAGAAAAACCGAGAATATTCTTTTCTTTGAAATAGGAGTTAGAATATTCAGGGTTCCGCACCCGAACGATGGTCTCTTTAGCTCCCATTTTTTTGGCTAGAACGGCTGCAATCATGTTCACTTCATCGTATTCAGTCAGGGCGATAAAGATATCACAATCCTGGACACTGGCTTGCTCAAGGATGGTAAAATCGGCCCCGTTACCAAGGATACCCATGATATCAAAGCGATTGACAATATGATTGAGGACAGCTTCGTCTTGCTCAATCAGCAAAACATCATGCTTTTCTGCAACCAAGGAGCGACAGAGGGCAGAACTAACTTTTCCCCCTCCGACAAGGATGATTTTCATAATAAAACCTACTTTTTCATGATGTAACTATCATATCCTTTTTCAAAAAAATGCACCTACTAGCTAATAAGAAGAGCTTTTAGTAGGACATTTGCTATAAGGTAAAACTATATCCTAACCAATTGAAATAGCTATTAGCACCTTTCTCTGAAATATGGTATGATAAAGGGTATGCAAGGAGACAAAATGAATAATAATTTACTGGTACTACAATCAGACTTTGGTCTGGTTGATGGTGCGGTATCGGCTATGATTGGAGTGGCTTTAGAAGAGTCTCCAACCTTAAAAATTCATCACTTGACGCACGATATCACGCCTTATAATATTTTTGAGGGTAGTTACCGTCTCTTTCAGACGGTGGATTACTGGCCTGAGGGAACGACTTTTGTATCGGTTGTCGATCCAGGTGTCGGCTCGAAACGTAAGAGTGTGGTTGCCAAGACTGCAAACAATCAATACATTGTCACGCCAGATAATGGGACTCTTTCTTTTATCAAGAAACACGTTGGTATTGTAGCCGTTCGTGAAATTTCTGAGGTAGCTAATAGGCGTCAAAACACAGAGCATTCTTATACCTTCCACGGTCGTGATGTCTATGCCTATACTGGTGCTAAACTGGCCAGTGGTCACATTTCTTTTGAGGAAGTGGGGCCAGAGCTCAGTGTGGATCAGATTGTGGAACTTCCAGTCGTAGAGACCATTATTGAAGATCATCTGGTGAAGGGAGCCATTGATATTCTGGATGTGCGTTTTGGTTCGCTTTGGACCTCTATTACGCGAGAAGAATTTTACAAACTGGAACCAGAATTTGGTGACCGTTTTGAAGTGACCATCTATCACGCTGATATGCTGGTCTATCAAAATCAGGTTGTTTATGGCAAATCATTTGCAGATGTGAGAATTGGGCAACCCATCCTTTACATCAACTCTCTCTATCGTTTAGGTCTGGCTATCAACCAAGGTTCCTTTGCCAAGGCCTATAATGTAGGTGTCGGTTCATCTTGGACCATTGAAATAAAGAAAATAGAATCATAAAATAGGAGAATATAGATGAAAAATCAATCAATTAAACAAGTTGTTGCTGTAGGAATTGGCGCTGCCCTCTTTGTCGTCATCGGGATGATCAACATTCCGACCCCTGTTCCAAATACAAGCATCCAGCTTCAGTATGCGGTACAAGCGCTACTTTCTATTATTTTTGGACCGATTATCGGTTTGCTTGTCGGGTTGATTGGTCATGCAATCAAGGACTCTCTTGCTGGTTACGGTCTGTGGTGGACTTGGATTATCGCTAGTGGGCTCTTTGGTCTAGCTGTGGGGCTATTTAGAAAGTACGTTCGCGTGATCAATGGTGTCTTTGACTGGAAAGATATTCTTATTTTTAACCTCATTCAACTACTTGCAAATGCCCTTGTTTGGGGTGTCTTGGCACCACTTGGAGATGTTGTGATTTATCAAGAAGCTGCAGAAAAAGTATTTGCCCAAGGAATTGTTGCGGGAATTGCTAATGGTGTATCTGTAGCTATTGCAGGAACTCTTCTCTTGCTTGCCTATGCAGGAACTCAAACTCGTGCAGGAAGTTTGAAAAAGGACTAATACTCTTCGAAAATCTCTTCAAACCACGTCAGCTCTATCTGCAACCTCAAAACAGTGTTTTGAGCAACTTGTGGCTAGCTTTCTGGTTTGCTCTTTGATTTTCATTGAGTATAAAATGATGGGGAAGGCTGGGCAACCAGTCTTTTTCGATGTTTATAGATTAGTTAGGCAAGTAAGCTAGGATAGGAATCTTTTTGGCGCTAAGATTTTAAGAGAAGAGACTGCAAGAAGGGGTAAATTTATGATAAAATAGAAGTCTAATACTCTGCGAAAATCTAATTTAAACTGCGTCAGCTCTATCTGCAACNNTTTTGAGCAACCTACGGCTAACTTCCTGGTTTGCTCTTTGATTTTCATTGAGTAGAAGAAGCGAATGAAGAGAGTAAGATGAAAGAAGCTATAATTGAGTGGAAGGATTTCTCTTTCCGGTATGAAACACAACAAGAACCGACCTTGCAGGGGGTGGACTTGACCATTTACAAGGGAGAGAAAGTCTTAATTGTTGGGCCATCTGGGTCAGGTAAATCTACCTTGGGTCAGTGTTTGAATGGGATAATTCCCAATATTTACAAGGGCCAGATGTCTGGAGAATTTGTGATCAAGGGTCAAGCCGCTTTTGATATGAGCATCTATGATAAGTCTCATCTGGTTAGCACAGTTTTGCAGGATACAGATGGGCAGTTTATCGGCTTATCTGTGGCAGAAGACTTGGCTTTTGCTCTGGAGAATGATGTGACAGATCTAGAAGAGATGAAAAGTCGTGTTCATAAATGGGCTGAAAAGCTGGACCTTCTCCCTTTACTAGCTCAGCGTCCTCAAGACTTGTCTGGTGGACAAAAGCAGCGAGTTAGTCTAGCCGGTGTCTTGATTGATGAAAGTCCGATTCTCTTGTTTGATGAGCCACTCGCCAATCTGGATCCCAAGTCAGGTCAGGATATTATTGAATTGATTGATCAGATTCATAAGGAGGAGGGGACGACGACCCTTATTATCGAGCACCGTTTGGAAGATGTTCTGCATCGACCTGTGGATCGGATTGTCTTGATAAACGATGGCCGTATCCTCTTTAATGGAAGTCCTGATCAGTTATTGGCGACTGATTTGTTGACCCAAAATGGAATTCGCGAACCCCTTTATCTCACCACTCTCCGTCAATTGGGTGTGGATTTAGCCAAGGAAGAACAGTTAGCAGATCTGGATAACTTGTCTATCTCAAAAGGTCAGGTTCAGTTGCAGAATGAACTGGCAAAAGAGATGCCAGATTTGCAGTCACTTTTTAGACTAGAGGAGGTTTCTTTTTCTTATGATGATAGACCGATTTTAAAATCCCTACATTTGGATATTAAAAAGGGTGAAAAGATTGCCATTGTCGGGAAAAATGGAGCAGGAAAGTCAACTTTAGCCAAGGCCTTAAGTAGCTTTATTCAGACGGAAGGCCGCTATCTTTGGGAAGGACAGGATATCAAAGGAGATTCTGTTGCAGAGCGGGCGGAACGAGTAGGCTATGTGCTGCAAAATCCCAATCAAATGATTTCAACCAATATGATTTTTGATGAGGTGGCTCTGGGACTACGTTTGCGAGGTGTGGACGAGCAGGAAATTGAAACGAGAGTCTATGAAACCTTGAAAATCTGTGGTCTCTATGAATTCCGTAATTGGCCTATTTCTGCCCTGTCATTTGGTCAGAAAAAACGTGTGACTATTGCCTCAATTTTGGTTTTAGGAGCTGAAATTATCCTCTTAGATGAACCGACAGCAGGTCAAGACCAGAAGAACTATACTGAGATTATGGAATTTCTCGAAGAGTTGCATCAAAAAGGTCATACCATCGTCATGATTACGCATGATATGCAATTGATGCTGGATTATTCAGACAGGGCCCTTGTCATGGTTGATGGAGAACTGATTGCTGATACTGATCCAGCTAGTCTTTTGAGCAATCCTGAGCTGTTAGTAAAAGCCAATCTAAAAGAAACTTCAATCTTCAACTTGGCTAAAAAACTAGACGTGGATCCACTTGCTTTAACGGCATTTTACAAAGAAAGGAGAGAAGGATGCAAGCTAAATTAATTGGTTACCAGCATAGAGATACTGTGATTCATCGCTTGTCAGGAGCTGGTAAACTTCTCTTTTTCATCCTCGTGTCATTGGCGGCCATGATTAGCTATGATACCAGACTGCTTGTTCTGATTGCCATCTTTTCGGTCTTTCTCCTCTATTTGTCAGAAATCCGTTTTAAAGATGTTTCCTTTGTGGCCGTTTTTGCGACGGTATTTGCCGTTTTAAACGTTTTGATGGTCTATCTCTTTTCTCCTGAGTATGGGGTTGGACTTTACGGAGAGAGAAGTGTGATTTGGCAGGGAATCGGTGCCTACACTCTGACCAGCCAGGAGCTCTTTTATCTGCTAAATCTGGCCATTAAGTACCTTTGTACCATTCCTCTGGCTATTATCTTTTTGATGACAACCCATCCTAGTCAGTTTGCTTCTAGTTTAAATCAAATTGGTGTGCCTTACAAGATTGCCTATTCAGTCAGTCTGACCTTGCGCTATATTCCAGATTTGCAGGAAGAATTCTTTACTATCAAAATGTCTCAGGAGGCGCGTGGGATGGAATTATCCAAGAAAGCTTCTCTTATGCAACGAATCAAAGGCAATTTGCGCATTATTACTCCCTTGATTTTTAGCTCGCTAGAACGCATTGATACCATCGCGACCGCCATGGAGCTTCGGCGCTTTGGGAAAGAGAAAAAACGCACTTGGTATAGTTATCAGGCCTTGAAAAAAGGAGACTATCTTACCTTGTTCTTGGCAGCCTTGTTTTTAGTAGCTAGTTTACTACTTATCTTGCAGAATCAAGGACGATTTTACAATCCTTGGAAATAGCTTGAAAAAATTGAAAAAATCAAGTCGTTTCTATTGACAATGATTCTGAAAGTGTTATACTAAGAAAGTAGTTTCGCTGATTTACTTCAAACCTGTTGTGAGGTAAGTTAACGATGCCTTAACCACGCTGTTTGCTGAGCTTGACTCCGGGCAGTGTGGCTATTTTTTTGCAATGGTGAAAGGAAGCAAGTCATGACAAATCACATTGTATTATTTGAACCACAAATTCCACAAAATACAGGCAATATCGCGCGTACTTGTGCTGCGACCAATTCTCCCCTCCACATCATCAAGCCAATGGGCTTTCCTATTGACGACCGCAAGATGAAGCGAGCTGGATTGGATTATTGGGATAAACTAGAGATTTATTTTTACGAGAGTTTGGAGGATTTCATGTCTCATATGAAGGGCAAACTCTATCTGATCTCAAAATTTGCTGAGAAAGTGTATTCTGATGTGGATTTATCGACTGACGAGGACCATTATTTTCTCTTTGGACGTGAAGACAAGGGCTTGCCTGAGGACTTTATGCGAGAACATCCTGAGAAGGCTCTCCGTATTCCCATGAATGATGAACATGTCCGCAGTCTCAATGTGTCTAATACCGTCTGCATGATTGTCTACGAAGCCCTCCGCCAGCAGCACTTTGCAGGTCTTGAGCTCGTTCATACCTATGAAGCAGATAAATTGAAATAAAAAATGAAAATGAACAAAATGCTTGCGCTTGCAAGCGTTTTTTGTTATGATAAAAGAGTCTTCAGGGCAGGGTGTGATTCCCGACCGGCGGTAAATTTGACTAGCTATTTTAGCTTTCTCGTCGTTGTCTTGTCTCGATATACTTTAAGTATTATCTTCGACTGCGACGCCTAGATAAATCTAAAATATCTTAGCCAAATAAGTCCGCGAGCGCAAGCTGATGTGGTGAGATTCCACAACCGACAGTATAGTCTGGATGGGAGAAGACGAAAGAATAGCTTTGTCTGTTCTGATAGATTTATAGCTAAACTGTAACCGCTTGCTTGAATTTCCTTAATAGAGTGAGAGGGAACTTTTGGGATATAAAAAGTGAGAATAGATAGAGGAATCCTTTCTAACTTCTTCTGATTTTATAGAAAATTGGAGGAACCTGTTATGACAAACACACGTCGACTTTCGACCATTGCGATCTTATCAGCCATCTCATTTGTGCTGATGTACTTTGACTTTCCGCTCTTGCCAGCGGCATCCTTCCTCAAGATCGAATTTAGTATCTTGCCAGTCCTTGTGGGTCTGGTGGTCATGGATTTGCCTGCTGCTCTAGGAGTGCTCTTGCTTCGCTCACTCTTGAAATTGCTTCTTAACAGCCAAGGAGTGAATACTTACATTGGTTTGCCGATGAATATCGTAGCTTTGGGAGTTTTTGTCATCGTATTTGCTTTGATTTGGAAAAAGGAACGGACAACCCTTCGTTTCCTACTAGGCTCTCTAGCTGGAACTATTGGTTTAACCTTTGCCATGTTGGTTCTCAACTATGTTTATGCTGTTCCTTTGTACGCTAAGTTTGCTAACTTTGATATTGGAAAAATTTTGGGACTTTCCAACTACCTAATGACCATGGTATTACCTTTTAACTTGATTGAGGGTGTAATCTTTTCCGTTTCATTCTGGTTGTTGTACGTCCTTTTGAAACCAACCTTAAAACACTATGAAAGATAAACAAACATTTTTAATGAAGGGCAGTTTTGCCCTTTTACTTTTCGTTATTCTTGGCTACATGGTCAAATTTTACCCTGAAACGCTGGTCGGTTTTGACCAATTGATTCAAACGGTAGTTCGAGGAGATTTGCCAGATTACTTGACTATTCTTTTCAAAGCCATCACACGCTTGATTGATATCCCAGTGATTATCACTTGGGTTGTTATTACAGCTTTTGTCTTTTATCGTAAGCGATGGAAGATAGAAAGTTTCTTCATGCTGGGGAATTTGGCTTTAGCGGGTCTTTTAATCGTGACCTTTAAAAATATCTACCAGCGCCCACGACCAGCTATCTTACATCTTGTGGAGGAGAAGGGATTTTCCTTCCCAAGTGGGCATTCTCTGGCTGTAACTTTGATGGTAGGTACTCTGATTGTCATTCTCAGTCAACGAATTAAAAATCCAGTCTGGAGAAAAATTGTACAAATCGTCCTTGGCCTCTACCTAGTTAGTGTGCTGGTATCAAGGGTATATCTGGGAGTTCATTATCCATCAGACGTTCTTGCCAGTCTCTGTCTGGGTTTGGGAGTCCTGTTTATCGAATTTCCCTTCTATGACAAGATCCGCTTCCAATGGCGATTTAAAGGCAAGCAGAAGTGATGGAAAAGATAAAAAATTGTACAAATACCAATAGAACCATATGAAATATATACTTGAAACATGTTTTGGTGTTTGATATATTTTAATAAATAAAGCAAGGAGGAAGAAAGTGTGGGTATGCTATTAGCGACACGATTAAAAAATAAAAGAAAGGAATTAAAATTATCTCAAAAAGAATTAGCTGAGGGGATTTGTGAGCAAGGGCAGATTAGCCGTATGGAGCAAGGTAAATATTCACCTGGGTCAGAATTACTCTTTCAACTATCTAAGCGATTGAAGGTGAGCATGGATTATTTCTTTGAAGATACTGAGGTTTCTAGTTTAGAAAATATTGATAAGTTTAAAGAATTATCTAAGAAATTTTTGGATGAGAGGGAATATGAATCTCTCCATTACATCTATGAACTGGAAAAATCTAAACGTACTCGTCTATCTGCTAAAGACCAGATTTATTTGGACTGGATTGATACATTAGTTCAATTCTGTTATTTAAATCATCAAACAGGGGCAGTTGCGAAACTGGAAAAAATACTGTTATCTCTGAAAAAATCTGATTTTTACTATCTACAACTGGGAAATACCTTGGCTAATTTTTATTTTGATATGGGGCAGGAAGACACATATCAGGAACTCTATCAACTTTTAAAAGAGAACCTCCAGTCACTATCTGTTCATCATTTGGAACAGTTAGAATTGATGATTAAATTCCGATATAACTATTGTAGATATTTGTGGTTGAATGAACGAACATCTGAAGCTATAGCAGAAATTACAGAAACGATAGCTATTTGTAAAAGATATAATAGTAGTTATCGATTAGCAGATTTGTATTGTTTATTGGGAAATATAAGCGAGAGCTTTGCTGAAAGGGATAGGATACTAGGTTTTTATCAAGTATCTTATCAGCTTTACAAGCACGAAGAGAACCAGAGAATGATGCTAGAAATTGAGAAGGAAATGAAATTATTGGAAAGTGAAGATTAAGAAAAAGATTTGTATTTTTAGATAACTTAAATTCATATTTCAAAAAAAATAAAAAAACACCATAAAAATTATTGACAAACCAAAATTGATGTATTAGAATATCATCAATAGTTTTTGATTTTGGTATTGGAGCTTTGGGGATATATTGGGCGTTGTTAGGATTTCAATTTCCTTTTGAGCTGAAGAAGGAGGCAATCCAATGAATACTTTTCTGACCAATAAAAATTACCGGATGTTGCTAATTAATCAATGGGTTTCGTCATTTGGTGATACGCTGTTTTATATTTCATTTATTTCTTATGTATCGGGATATAAATTTGCTTCATTAGCTGTTCTTTGTATAACAGTTTCGGAGACTTTGCCGCAGATTTCTCAGTTGTTCACAGGCGTTATTGCCGATTTTCAAAAAAATCGTGTTGCAAAATATATTGCTATATTGGCAAGTAAGTTTCTGCTTTATACTCTATTGACACTGTTTGTAACGGATAAGAACTTTTCTATGGGGATGGTTTTTCTTATTTGTGGCATCAATCTTTTATCAGATACCATGAGTTATTTTGCAGGTGCTATGATTTCTCCTTTGTATGTGAGGATTATAGGAGATGATATGACAGATGCTATGGGGTTTAGACAGGCAACTGCTGGTGTAGTTAATATTCTTAGCAACCTTACAGGTGGAGTTTTGATTGGGGTCATCAGTCTTCAGATGTTTGTGGGTTTGAATGCTTTGACCTTTCTTTTTGCACTGTTGGGTGTGGTGTTTATTCGTACTTCTTTGAGAGATATTGAGGGACAGATGGAGGTTAGTAAAAGATTAACCGCAAAATCTTTTGGAGAGCATTTCCTCTATTCTATGAAGATATTGTCAAGTTTTCCAACCATCATCAAATTAATATTCATTGCAGCTATGAACCAAGTGATTTTAAGCATTATTACCCCTTTAACGACTTTGATGTTGATTCATCATCCATTTATCTTCTTTGACACTGGGAAATCCATTGCAGCATTGTCAGTGGTTATTTTTTCAGGAACGATTGTGGGAAGTTTTTTGAGTGGAGGTATCCTAAAAAATATTCCCATAAAAATGATTGTCTACTTTGAAGAAATTATGCATCTCTGTATTCTCTTTTCTTGGTTGATCAATCATTTCCTCCTTTTATTGGTAGTTGTCTTCTTATGCGCAGTTGCAGTAGGAATGATGGGGCCTCGGATTTTCAACCTTGTATTCTCGATGGTTCCAGAAGAAGTCATGGGAACCATCCAGTCAGTGCTTGGAGTATTCAATGTTGTTGTACCAGGAATTCTTAGCATGCTCATCGTTGCCTTAGCGAGTGCTACAAACCTAAAAATCACAGTGCTTCCACTTTTTATTTTTGTATTGACTGCCTTAGCAATTGTGAAAGCAATGAAAATAGAGTAATAGTAGTATGAACTACTGTCTCTTTTTGGGTGGGAGTTCATTACCCATCAGACGTTCTTGCCAGTCTCTGTCTGGGTTTGGGAGTCTTGTTTATCGAGTTTCCCTTTTATGACAAGCTCCGCTTCCAATGGCGATTTAAAGGCAAACAGAAGTGAGTATCGAATTCCCTTGAGGAGAAAGAAATGAAAGTCAATATAGCATGTCTTCATCCGACTCAACTATACTTATTAGAAAAATGGACCATTCTGTATTATCCCATTACGCTGATTTAAGTTGGAGGAGCTCTTCCCATGCAACCTTAGAGCTTATAAAGAGTCCGATCAATACCGTCCAGCTAGAAATTAGGAGGAATCAGCAAGTGATTCCCCTGTCCCTCATAGAGTGATTATAAAACCATACGATAAATGTACCTCCTTAATTAATAAAATCAGACTTTACATGTTTAGAGAGATCACTGTTCCCAAGAGATACCATAATTCCTACCGTAAGCAATATTATATTTCTATCTATTTTAGTCACCACCTAAAACTATGATTTTGCAAGAAAGGTTATGGAATTCTCAAGCAATATGGCTAAAATTAGATAGATATACAAAAGGAAAGGTAGAAGCTTTCATATGTATGGTATATCAACACGAGAGCATAGTAATTGCGTAAAATATATTTTTTTGCTATACTAATCAATATTTATTTGCAAAAGGAATGAGTTAAGATAAGCAATAATAATTTTAAATACTTACTTTGCAATCAAATTTTTAACTTGATTGCAAATATTTTTTTCAGTGTAACAATCATCTCAAAGGTTTATTCACAAAGTAATTCTATCAGTGAATCAACATTTGTTTTGATAATAGGAACTATTTCAGCAGTTATAGGAGGTTTGATTGGACCTATTTTTTTAGACAAAATTTCACATAAAAATGTATTGTCGTTTACTAATCTGATTGGTGGGCTAGTTACTCTGTCTTATACCATTATCAGTTCATTTAATGATAGTATTATAATAACCTATTCCACAGTCTTTTTAATAAGCATCACCAATAGTTTTTATACTCCTGCACGTCTAGCTATTGTTCCTAGTATAGTTGATAATGATGCGATAGTAAAAGCAAACGGTCTCACCCTAAGCATTCGTCAATCCGTTCAAACAGCAGGCTGGGCACTTGCAATTCCATTGTCTACGTTACTAGGTTTGCAATATTCATTATATTGTATATCTTTGTGTTTCTTGCTCTCCTCAGTTCTAAGTTTTTATATTCACGTTGAAAAGAATCAACATAAACCAAACTCTTCCAAAAGTTCATATGTATATCAAATTTTTGAAGGTCTCATACCTATAAGGGATAATCCTGTCATCAGGGATATAACTATTATGGATATTATTGAAAATTTTGCAAATGTGATTTGGACATCTTCATACCTCCTAGCATTTACAACCACTATCCTTTTAACAAGTGAAACTTGGTGGGGATACCAGGGTTCAGCATACTTCTTAGGGATTATAGTTGGAGGAGGGGTAATAACAAAATACTCTCATAAACTTCAACATTTTCCAGGAAAATTTTTGTTTATATCATCACTTCTTGTTACACTACTCACACTATTTTACACTGTTAATAGAAGCCCTATCATAACAATTATTATTTCTTTTCTAGTCGGCCCCCCTGCACAAATTAGAAATATAATTCAAGAATCAATTATTCAAGAAAAAGTTGATCCTAGTATATTGGCAAGAGCTTTTGCTGCCAGAAGTGTTTTAATGCAACTAATGTATGCTGTAGCGCTAGTTTCATTTAGTTATCTAGCAGACTTAATTGGAATTTTGCCAGTATACTTTATTTCAGTTATCATTTATTTTGCAATTTCATTTATTCCTGTAATATCGTCAGCATTAAAAAAAACACTGTGAAATTATGTATTTTTATGGAGATATAAGACTTCATATATCGTTTTGAGTAGTTTATGAGTACAAGCTATGATAGTTTCCATCTTACTGCCTCCTATTCCATTAGATTAGACTTCCTGTGAAACAAAAATATGATACAATAAAATGATGAAGCAAGTAAACAACTAACTGATACACGATTTAAGCTCCTTGTTGCTGTTCAGCGCACGACTTTTGAAGAGATGTTAGCCGTATTAAAAATTAAACACGCAAAAGATGGATAAAAACCTAAATTAAGCCTAGAAGACCTTCTGATGGCCACTCTTCAATATGTGCGAGAATACCGCACTTATGAACAAATTGCGGCTGATTTTGGTATCCACGAAAGCAACTTAACCCATCGGAATCAATGGGTTGAAGTAACTCTTGTTCAAAGTGGTTTTACGATTTCAAGAACTCCTCTCAGTTCTGAGGATACGGTAATGATTGATGCGACGGAAGTAAAAATCAATCGCCTTAAAAAACAATTAGCGAATGATTCTGGTAAAAAGAAATGCCACGCTATGAAGGCTCAAGCGATTGTCACAAGTCAAGGGAGAATTGTTTCTTTGGAGATCACTGTGAACTATTGTCATGATATGAAGTTGTTCAAAATGAGTCGCAGAAATATCGGACAAGCTGGTAAAATCTTGGCTGACAGTGGTTATCAAGGGCTCATGAAGATATATCCTTAAGCACAAACTCCACGTAAATCCAGCAAACTCAAGCCGCTAATAGCTGAAGATAAAGCCTATAACCATGCGCTATCTAAGGAGAGAATCAAGGTTGAGAGTATTTTTGACAAAGTATAGTAGATTGAAACTAGAATAGTACACCTCTACTTCTAAAACATTGTTAGAAATCGATTTGACTGTCTTGATTGATTTGTCCTGTTCTTATTTCATCTCACTATGAAAACGTTTAAAATATTTTCAACAACCTATCGAAATCATCGTAAACGCTTCGGATTACGAATGAATTTGATTGTTGGTATTATCAATCATGAACTAGGATTCTAGTTTTGCAGGAAGTCTATTTACTCTGTTTTTGATTTAGAAGATCGTATCCTAGCTCAAGATGGGTATGAAGCAAAATGGTATAACTGGTGTGATGGTTTTAATCAAGCAGCAACTCTTTTGTTGAAAAGGTAGTGCATTGTGTCTTGTTCCTTATTATAAGGTCAATCATTGTGAGGAAGCTTTTGCTTGGTATCAGGATGTGAACTTGGTTTACCTCGTAGATGGGGTGAAGCTTCCTTACAGTCAAGCGACCTTGGAAGCCATGTATTTCTATTTGGATCGGCATGGTGAGCCTTTTTGGATTGAAGTCAAGGAGAAGGGAGAATGGTTTCCAATTGGGGATATTACACTATCTCAGGATAATCTCCCCATTGTGATTGGGAATTCCGCTTACCAACATCGAGGACTTGGAAAAAAGATTCTAAGTGCTTTGATTGAATTTGCTTGAGTAAAAGGATGGAAAGAATTGAGAGTTAAGGAAATCTACACCTACAATCATGCTTCTAGGAGGTGTTTCAAGTCGCTTGGATTTGTGGAAAATGGAGCAACAGAAAAAGGAAGGAGTTTTATATTGGAATTAGTCTAATCCTGCCACTTTCTCCCCCTTAACCTTTGACTATTCCGCAAAATTATCGTAAAATAAAGAGTAAATGATAAAATGAGGTCAGAGTCTGTTTGCTCTGGCGATAGTAGTATAAATGAGGAGAAACGCTTTGGAATTAGAAGTATTTGCTGGGCAAGAAAAAAGTGAACTATCTATGATTGAGGTAGCGCGTGCTATCTTGGAACTTCGTGGTCGCGATCATGAGATGCATTTTAGCGATCTTGTAAATGAAATTCAAAACTACCTTGGAACATCAAACAGCGATATCCGCGAAGCTTTGCCTTTGTTCTACACAGAGTTGAACTTTGACGGTAGCTTCATCTCACTTGGGGACAACAAATGGGGTCTTCGTTCATGGTATGGTGTGGACGAAATCGACGAAGAAATCATCGCTCTTGAAGAAAATGACGACGATGAAGTAGCACCAAAAGCTAAGAAAAAACGTGTCAATGCCTTTATGGATGGTGATTCAGATGCCATTGACTACAATGCAGATGATCCAGAAGACGAAGATGCATACGAAGCAGATCCAGCTCTTTCATACGATGATGAAAATCCAGATGATGAAAAAAATGAAGTGGAAGCTTATGATGCAGAAATCAACGAAATCGCTCCAGATGACTTGGGAGAAGATGTGGATCTCAACGAAGACGACGAGTTTTCAGATGATGATGCTGAAATCATCGAGGAATAAAAGTTAGCTATTGACAATTATCCTATTTTTAGGTATCATATTGTTCGGGCACCTCTTTTAGAGGTCGGAGCTCCCTAGTTCTTAGGGAGCTATTTTTGTTTTTACAAGAAGTTATCTTCTTGTATTTTATACTCAATGAAAATCAAAGAGCAAACTAGGAAACTAGCCGTAGGCTGCTCAAA
>NZ_VMMK01000039.1:0-14117 GCF_013277255.1 Streptococcus sp. 2154 | reverse complement strand
GATAAGACTGACAAAGTCAGGAACACATATCTACGGCAAGGCGACGTTGACGCGGTTTGAAGAGATTTTCGAAGAGTATTAGTTGTGAATCTGGTGCAGTCGTCCCAGATTATTCTTATTAGTAGGGTCTTGTTTTCTATGTCCCCACGTAGTTAGCAAGACCTTGAGCACTTTAGAAAGAGGAATCTATGTCTACGAAATATATTTTTGTAACTGGTGGTGTGGTATCGTCTATTGGGAAAGGGATTGTGGCAGCGAGTCTGGGCCGTCTCTTGAAAAATCGTGGTCTTAAAGTAACCATTCAAAAATTTGACCCTTATATCAATATTGATCCAGGAACTATGAGTCCTTACCAGCACGGGGAAGTTTTTGTGACAGATGACGGAGCTGAGACAGATTTGGACTTGGGTCACTATGAACGTTTCATCGATATCAATCTCAACAAATATTCCAACGTGACAACTGGTAAAATTTACAGTGAAGTTCTTCGTAAGGAACGTCGTGGAGAATACCTTGGGGCAACTGTTCAGGTTATTCCTCATATCACAGATGCTTTAAAAGAAAAAATCAAGCGTGCCGCTCTAACGACCGACTCTGATGTCATTATCACAGAGGTTGGTGGAACTGTTGGAGATATCGAGTCCTTGCCATTCCTAGAGGCCCTTCGTCAGATGAAGGCGGATGTGGGTGCGGATAATGTTATGTACATCCATACAACCTTGCTTCCTTACCTCAAGGCCGCTGGTGAAATGAAGACCAAACCAACTCAGCACTCTGTAAAAGAATTGCGTGGATTGGGAATCCAACCAAATATGTTGGTGATTCGTACAGAAGAGCCAGCTGGTCAAGGAATTAAAAATAAACTGGCCCAGTTCTGTGATGTGGCACCAGAAGCCGTTATCGAATCGTTGGATGTCGAACATCTTTACCAAATTCCACTGAACTTGCAGGCACAAGGTATGGACCAAATTGTCTGTGACCATTTGAAATTAGACGCACCAGCAGCGGATATGACAGAATGGTCAGCCATGGTGGACAAGGTCATGAACCTCAAGAAACAAGTTAAGATTTCCCTTGTTGGTAAGTATGTGGAGTTGCAAGATGCCTATATCTCAGTGGTCGAAGCCTTGAAACACTCTGGCTATGTCAATGATGTAGAAGTTAAAATCAATTGGGTCAATGCCAATGATGTGACAGCAGAGAATGTAGCAGAACTCTTGTCTGATGCGGACGGGATCATCGTACCAGGTGGTTTTGGTCAACGTGGTACAGAAGGGAAAATCCAAGCCATCCGCTATGCGCGTGAAAATGATGTTCCAATGTTGGGAGTCTGCTTGGGAATGCAGTTGACATGTATCGAATTTGCTCGTCACGTTTTAGGACTCGAAGGTGCCAATTCTGCAGAGCTTGCACCAGAAACAAAATACCCTATCATTGATATCATGCGTGATCAGATTGATGTTGAGGATATGGGGGGAACCCTTCGCTTGGGGCTTTATCCGTCTAAGTTGAAACGTGGCTCTAAGGCAGCAGCTGCTTATCATAATCAAGAAGTGGTGCAACGCCGTCACCGTCACCGTTATGAGTTTAATAATGCCTTCCGTGAGCAGTTTGAGGCAGCAGGTTTTGTCTTTTCAGGAGTTTCTCCAGACAATCGTTTGGTAGAAATCGTGGAAATTCCTGAAAATAAATTCTTTGTAGCTTGTCAGTATCACCCTGAACTGTCAAGCCGTCCAAACCGACCAGAAGAACTCTACACTGCCTTTGTTACTGCAGCGGTTGAGAACAGCAATTAGCAAAATCAGAACCTTTGAGAAAAATCTCAGAGGTTTTTTGCATACGATGATATTGCAGTATATCTGAGGTAGGAGTCCTCTGTATGTACCTGCTACCGTTGAAATCAATAGCGACTCCCTCTTGCCCTGTGCTAGTGAATGGATTTTTCAGTATATTGAAATGAAATAAAATTTGAACAAATTAATTCGGAAAGCCAAATCAATTTCTAGCAAAGTTTTAGGAACTGGATTGTATAGTGAATTGAAATAAGATGTGAACAACTCTATCAGGAAAGTCAAATTAATTTATAGAAATATTTTAGCAGTCAAGATGTACTGTTATAGATTCAATATACTATACTTTTTTAATTTAATCCACTATAATAAAATGAAATAATAACAGGATAAATCGTTCAGGACAGTCAAATCGATTTCTAACAATGTTTTAGAAATAGAGGTGTACTATTCTAGTTTCAATATACTATATATCTGCAGAATACTCTTTCAGTTTCATTCAGCCTAGTCTTGCTTAGGAAAAAGCAAAAAGCCATCCAATTATGATGGATAGCTTCTTGGTTCTTAGATTTGTTCTGCAAAAACCTTTTCAGCAAGGTTCATAGCGTGGTCTGATACACGAGTGTAGTGTGAGATGATGTCTATAAAGTTGACCCCAGCTTGTGTTGAACATTCGCCCTTGTTGAGGCGTTTGATGTGGGTTTTTCTGAGAACACGTTCTATCTTATTGATTGCTTCATGACGTTCTACAAGACTGCGTGCTTTTTCAATATCATTGTTTTCCACACTATCCAGAGCATCTTTGATAAAGTCACTAGTTTGACGATAAACTTCCTCTAATTCTTTCAAGGCGGCATCAGAAAATTCAACATTTTTACGTTGAAGATAGTCAGTCAGATTGAGTAGAGCCTCCGCGTGGTCTCCAATCCGTTCCAAATCACGGGAGGAATCAAGGATATTGGTGAGCACTTCGCTTTCTTTTTGACTGAGAGCTTCGCTTGAAAGGGCAATGAGATAACGTGTTAATTGCTCATCGATGGTGTTAATGGCTTCTTCGGTTTTATGCCCTTTTTCAGCAACTTTTTCATCCAAGTCAATGATATACTTATAGGAAAGGTCAAAGGCTTTGGCAGCGTAGTTTCCTAAATGCAAGAGCTCTTTCTTAGCATTTCCGAGAGCGATAGATGGGGCTTGTTTGATGAAATGCTCATCAAGATATAAGGGTTCATATTTGACAACCTCGTCCTCTCCAGGAATAATCTTGGTTACAAAGTAAGCCAGAGCTCCGATAAATGGAAATTGGACAATGGTATTGGTAATATTAAAGGTTCCGTGAGCAAAGGCGATGGTCATTTCTGGTGCTAGATTTAGCGTAGCTTCAAACCAATGAATCAGGGCTGTAAAAGGAACTAGAAAAATAACGCAGACGACTGTTCCGATAACGTTGAAGGCAACATGAGCTCCTGCTACCCGTTTAGCTGCAATATTAGCACCTAAAGAGGCAATGATGGCTGTAATGGTTGTCCCGATATTGTCACCAAATAGAACTGGCAAAGCTCCTTGCAGGTCAATGAGATTGCTGGCGTAGAGGTTTTGTAAAATCCCGATGGTAGCCGAGGAAGCTTGAATCAGTAAGGTCAAGCCGGTACCGACAAAGACACCCAAAACAGGATTCTTACTTAGCTCAATCATATAGTCCTTAAAGACCTGTAAATCCTTGAGTGGAGCCATTGCACCGCTCATAAGATTGAGGGCAAAAAAGATACCACCGACACCAAAGAGGATGCGTCCGATATTATTGACTGTCCGATTTTTCGTAAAAAAGAGACAGACAGCACCGATAAAGAGCATAGGTAGGGCATAGTCACCTAGTTTAAACCCAATAAGAAAGGATGTGACTGTTGTCCCGATATTAGCCCCCATGACAATTCCGATAGCCTGACGTAAGGTTAGGAGACCGGCACTGACCAGGCCGACTGTGATAACTGTTACACCAGAACTAGACTGAATTAGAGCAGTCATCCCAATACCAACCAGAACTCAAAAGAAAGGATTACTAGTATATTTGTCAATGTAAAAACGAAGGCGATCTCCAGCAGCTTGTTGTAAACCGTCTCCCATGGTCTTGATACTATATAAGAATAGCCCCAGACCACCTAAAAAGTGAAATAAAATTTCCTGCCAATTAATGGACATTTCTTTTTCCTCCGAAAAATAATCGCGGAATATCTCCTATTCTATTTTAAAGGATAAAAGTAAATCTAACAAGTGTTAATGTCAAGTTTGTAAAAGAAAATTATAATTGATAAGTGTATTATTTTTAAGAGTTTTTAACCTTATTTTAGATTTGTGAAAACAGCTATTGTTTTTTGTCAAAAAATGCTTTAGGATAAAAATGTGATTATCTTGGTCCCTGTGATTGGGATAAAAATTTTATAAAGAAAGTTAAGCGCTTTCTTTTGTGCAACAAAATCAATTTTTTAGGAGGAGAAAATGAAGAATTCATTTTTTGAAAGACGTTGTCGTTACAGTATTCGTAAGTTATCAGTAGGAGCCTGCTCGCTGATGATTGGTGCTGTTTTATTTGCTAGTCCAGCCTTGGCTGAAGAAACTGCAGTTCCTGAAAATAGCGGAGCTAATACAGAGCTTGTTTCAGGAGAGAGTGAGCATTCGACCAATGAAGCTGATAAGCAGAATGAAGGGGAACATGCTAGAGAAAACAAGCTAGAAAAGGCAGAAGGAGTAGCGATAGCATCTGAAACTGCTTCGCCAGCAAGCAATGAAGCTGCAACTACTGAAACTGCAGAAGCAGCTAGCGCAGCTAAACCAGAGGAAAAAGCAAGTGAGGTGGTTGCAGAAACACCATCTGCAGAAGCAAAACCTAAGTCTGACAAGGAAACAGAAGCAAAGCCCGAAGCAACTAACCAAGGGGATGAGTCTAAGCCAGCAGCCGAAGCTAATAAGACTGAAAAAGAAGTCCAGCCAGATGTCCCTAAAAATACAGAAAAAACATTAAAACCAAAGGAAATCAAATTTAATTCTTGGGAAGAATTGTTAAAATGGGAACCAGGTGCTCGTGAAGATGATGCTATTAACCGCGGATCTGTTGTCCTCGCTTCACGTCGGACAGGTCATTTAGTCAATGAAAAAGCTAGCAAGGAAGCAAAAGTTCAAGCCTTATCAAACACCAATTCTAAAGCAAAAGACCATGCTTCTGTTGGTGGAGAAGAGTTCAAGGCCTATGCTTTTGACTATTGGCAATATCTAGATTCAATGGTCTTCTGGGAAGGTCTCGTACCAACTCCTGACGTTATTGATGCAGGTCACCGTAACGGGGTTCCTGTATATGGTACACTCTTCTTCAACTGGTCTAATAGTATTGCTGATCAAGAAAAATTCGCTGAAGCTTTGAAGCAAGACGCAGATGGTAGCTTCCCAATTGCCCGTAAATTGGTAGATATGGCCAAGTATTATGGCTATGATGGCTATTTCATTAACCAAGAAACAACTGGGGATTTGGTTGAACCTCTTGGAGAAAAGATGCGCCAGTTTATGCTCTATACCAAGGAGTATGCTGCTAAGGTAAACCATCCAATCAAGTATTCTTGGTACGATGCCATGACTTATAACTATGGACGTTACCACCAAGATGGTTTAGGAGAATACAACTATCAGTTTATGCAAAAAGAGGGGGACAAGGTACCCGCTGATCACTTCTTTGCTAACTTTAACTGGACCAAAGAGAAGAATGATTACTCTGTAGCTATGGCCAAATGGCTAGAGCGTAGCCAGTACGATGTCTTTGCAGGATTGGAATTGCAACAGGGTGGTTCTTATAAGACTAAAGTGAAATGGGATGCCCTTTTAGATGAAAATGGCAAACTTCGCTTGTCACTTGGTCTCTTTGCGCCAGATACTATTACAAGTCTTGGCAAGACAGGCGAAGACTATCATAAGAATGAAAATATCTTCTTCACTGGTTACCAAGGCGATCCAACTGGTCAAAAACCAGATGACAAGGACTGGTACGGGATTGCCAACCTAGTTGCGGACCGCACGCCAGCAGTAGGTCATACTTTTACCACTTCTTTTAATACAGGTCATGGTAGAAAATGGTTCGTAGATGGTAAGGTTTCTAAGGATTCTGAGTGGAATTACCGTTCAGTTTCAGGTGTTCTTCCAACATGGCGCTGGTGGCAAAAATCAACTGGTGATAAGTTGAAAGCAAGCTATGATTTTGAAGATGCTTATAATGGTGGAACTTCTCTTAAATTTGCAGGGGATCTTTCAGGTGCGACCAAGCAAGATGTGAATTTGTACTCTACTCGCTTGAAGGTGACAGATACAACCAAATTGCATGTTGCCCACAAAGGAGGCAAAGGGACCAAGGTTTATGTAGAATTTGCAACCAAGAAAGATTATACCTATGGTGATGAAGCTGCCCGTAAAGAATTGACAGTTTCAGATAACTGGACTACCGATGATTTTGATTTGAGTGCCTTGGCAGGTAAAACAATTTACGGTATTAAACTCTATTTTGAAAATGACAAAGACTTAAAAGGTTATCAATTTAACCTGGGGCAATTGACCATCAGCAATAATCAAGATGCTCCTCAGGCACCAACCACAGTAGCTGTAGCCAAACAAGTCCTTAAAAATGCCCAAGAAGCGGAAGCAGTTGTACAATTTACTGGTCATAAAGATGCTGATTTCTATGAAGTCTATGAAAAGGATGGCGATGCTTGGCGCCTATTGACAGGTTCATCTGCAACTACGATCTACCTACCAAAAGTTAGCCGCTCAGCTAGTGCGACTGGTACTAGTCAGGAGTTGAAGGTTGTTGCAGTTGGTAAGAATGGCCTTCGTTCTGAAGCAGCAACTACAAACTTTGAGTGGGGGATGACTGTCCAAGACACAAGTCTTCCAAGACCTCTAGCAGAAAACATCGTTCCAGGGGCTACTGTTATCGGAAGTACCTTCCCAGATACAGAAGGTGGAGAAGGTATCGAAGGTATGTTGAATGGGACCATCACCAGTCTATCTGACAAATGGTCTTCTTCTCAATTAAGTGGTAGCGTTGATATTCGTTTGACACAACCACGCCGTGTTGTGAGATGGGTCATGGATCATGCTGGAGCTGGTGGAGAATCTGTCAACGATGGTTTGATGAACACCAAAGACTTTGACCTCTATTATAAAGATGCGGATGGTCAATGGAAGTTGGCTAAGGAAGTCCGTGGCAATAAAGCTCATGTTACAGATATTACCCTTGATAAACCTATCACAGCTCAAGATTGGCGCTTAAATGTTGTCACTTCTGACAATGGAA
Organism: Streptococcus sp. 2154; assembly: GCF_013277255.1. Taxonomy (NCBI): domain Bacteria; kingdom Bacillati; phylum Bacillota; class Bacilli; order Lactobacillales; family Streptococcaceae; genus Streptococcus; species Streptococcus sp. 2154. Next base: position 6,998 of record NZ_VMMK01000039.1, on the reverse strand, counting down.
CTCCATGGAAGGCTATTCGTATCTATAACTGGAAAATGTATGAAAAGCTTGATACTGAGAGTGTCAATATTCCGATGGCCAAGGCTGCAGCCCGTTCTCTAGGCAATAACAAGGTACAGGTTGGTTTTGCGGATGTACCAGCTGGAGCAACCATTACCGTTTATGACAATCCAAATTCTCAAACTCCGCTTGCAACCTTGAAGAGCGAAGTTGGAGGAGACCTAGCAAGTGCACCATTGGATTTGACAAATCAATCTGGTCTTCTGTACTATCGTACCCAGTTTCCAGGCAAGGAAATTAGTAATGTCCTAGCAGTTTCCGTTCCAAAAGATGACAGAAAAATCAAGTCAGTCAGCCTAGAGACAGGACCTAAGAAAACAAGCTACGCCGAAGGGGAGGATTTGGACCTTAGAGGTGGTGTTCTTCGAGTTCAGTATGAAGGGGGAGCTGAGGACGAACTCATTCGCCTAACTCACGCAGGTGTATCAGTATCAGGATTTGACACGCATCATAAGGGAGAACAAAATCTTACTCTCCAATACTTGGGACAACCAGTAAATGCGAATTTGTCAGTGACTGTTACTAGTCAAGATGAAGCAAGTCCGAAAACTATTTTGAGAATTGAAGTAAGTCAGGAACCGAAAAAAGATTACCTAGTTGGTGATAGCTTAGACTTGTCTGAAGGACGCTTTGCAGTGGCTTATAGCAATGACACCATGGAAGAACATTCCTTTACTGATGAGGGAGTTGAAATTTCTGGTTACGATGCTCAAAAGACTGGTCGTCAAACCTTGACGCTTCGTTACCAAGGTCATAAAGTCAACTTTGATGTTTTGGTATCTCCAAAAGCAGCATTGAACGATGAGTACCTTAAACAAAAATTAGCAGAAGTTGAAGTGGCTAAGAACAAGGTGGTCTATAACTTTGCTTCACCAGAAGTAAAAGAAGCCTTCTTGAAAGCAATTGAAGCGGCTGAACAAGTGTTGAAAGACCATGAAACTAGTACCCAAGATCAGGTTAATGACCGTCTTAATAAATTGACAGAAGCTCATAAAGCTCTGAATGGTCAAGAGAAATTTACGGAAGAAAAGACAGAACTTGATCGCTTAACAGGTGAGGCTCAAGAACTCTTGGCTGCCAAACCAAACCATCCTTCAGGTTCTGCCCTAGCTCCTCTTCTTGAGAAAAACAAGGCCTTGGTTGAAAAAGTAGATTTGAGTCCAGAAGAGCTTGCAACAGCGAAACAGAGTTTGAAAGATCTGGTTGCCTTATTGAAAGAAGACAAGCCAGCAGTCTTTTCTGATAGTAAAACAGGTGTTGAAGTGCACTTCTCAAATAAAGAGAAGACTGTCATCAAGGGCTTGAAAGTAGAGCGTGTTCAAGCAAGTGCTGAAGAGAAGAAATACTTTGCTGGAGAAGATGCTCATGTCTTTGAAATAGAAGGTCTAGATGAAAAAGGTCAAGACGTTGATCTTTCTTACGCTTCTATTGTGAAAATTCCAATTGAAAAAGATAAGAAAGTGAAGAGAGTATTCTTCTTACCTGGAGGCAAAGAGGCAGTGGAATTGGCTTTTGAACAAACGGATAGTCATGTTATCTTTACAGCACCACACTTTACTCATTATGCCTTTGTTTATGAATCTGCTGAGAAACCACGAGTAGAATCTAATGGTGCAAATGACCTTGTTACTATCTCAACTAAACCAGAACAACAAAACATAGTCCTTCCAAAAACTACTAATCAACCGGCTTCTGATCAACAAAAGGCTCCTAAATTGGAAGTTCAAGAGGAAAAGGTTGCCTTTGACCGTCAAGAGCATGAAAATGCTGATATACTAGTTGGGGAACAACGAGTCATCATACAGGGACGAGATGGTCTGTTGAGACATGTCTTTGAAGTTGATGAAAACGGTCAGCGTCGTCTTCGTTCAACAGAAGTCATCCAAGAGGCGATTCCAGAAATTGTTGAAATTGGAACAAAAGTAAAAACAGAACCAGCAGTAGCGCCTACACAAGAAAAACCAGCCCAAAATACAGCAGTTAAATCAGAAGAAGCAGGCAAACAATTGCCAAATACAGGAACTGCTGATGCCAATGAAGCCCTAATAGCAGGATTGGCAAGCCTTGGTCTTGCTAGTTTAGCATTGACATTGAAACAGAAAAAAGAAGATGAAGATTAAATATCGAAAAATCTTGTGAAATCTTTCCTTATATTTCCAAAGTGTGATATAATAGTTTCGAATAAAATAAATAAAGGGGTTTTTGTAACATGGCAAAACTTACTGTTAAAGACGTTGACTTGAAAGGTAAAAAAGTCCTCGTTCGTGTTGACTTCAACGTACCATTGAAAGATGGCGTAATCACTAACGACAACCGTATCACAGCAGCTCTTCCAACTATTAAGTACATCATCGAACAAGGTGGACGTGCAATTCTTTTCTCTCACCTTGGACGTGTGAAAGAAGAAGCTGATAAAGCTGGTAAATCACTTGCTCCTGTAGCAGCTGACTTGGCAGCAAAATTGGGTCAAGATGTTGTGTTCCCAGGTGCAACTCGTGGTGCTGAATTGGAAGCAGCGATCAACGCTCTTGAAGATGGACAAGTTCTCTTGGTTGAAAACACTCGTTACGAAGATGTTGACGGCAAGAAAGAATCTAAAAACGATCCTGAACTTGGTAAATACTGGGCATCACTTGGAGATGGTATCTTCGTAAACGATGCATTCGGTACAGCTCACCGTGCACACGCATCTAACGTTGGTATCTCAGCAAACGTTGAAAAAGCAGTTGCTGGATTCCTTCTTGAAAACGAAATTGCCTACATCCAAGAAGCAGTTGAAACTCCAGAACGTCCATTCGTAGCAATCCTTGGTGGTTCAAAAGTTTCAGACAAGATTGGTGTTATCGAAAACTTGCTTGAAAAAGCTGATAAAGTCCTTATCGGTGGTGGTATGACTTATACATTCTATAAAGCACAAGGTATCGAAATCGGGAACTCACTTGTAGAAGAAGACAAATTGGATGTTGCGAAAGCTCTTCTTGAAAAAGCAAACGGTAAATTGATCTTGCCAGTTGACTCAAAAGAAGCAAACGCATTTGCTGGTTACACTGAAGTGCGTGACACTGAAGGTGAAGCAGTTTCTGAAGGCTTCCTTGGTCTTGACATCGGTCCAAAATCTATCGCTAAATTTGACGAAGCTTTGACTGGTGCCAAAACAGTTGTATGGAACGGACCTATGGGTGTATTTGAAAACCCAGACTTCCAAGCTGGTACAATCGGTGTGATGGACGCTATCGTGAAACAACCAGGTGTTAAATCAATCATCGGTGGTGGTGACTCAGCTGCCGCAGCAATCAACCTTGGACGTGCAGACAAGTTCTCATGGATCTCTACTGGTGGTGGAGCATCAATGGAACTTCTCGAAGGTAAAGTATTGCCAGGTTTGGCTGCACTTACAGAAAAATAATTTCAGCCCGTTAGTCTCTACAAAATCCTGATTTTGTAGAAAAGGAAGAAAACTGAAACGTTAACAAAAAGGTGGCTATGTCACCTTTTTGTGTTAGTGTAGGTATTTGTGACGCGGTGGTGGGGCATCAATGGAGCTTCTTGAAGGTAATACTCTTCGAAAATCTCTTCAAACCACGTCAACGTCGCCTTGCCGTATATATGTTACTGACTTCGTCAGTTCTATCTACAACCTCAAAGCAGTGCTTTGAGCAACCTGCTGCTAGTTTCCTAGTTTGCTCTTTGATTTTCATTGAGTATAAAGTTCTTCCAGGACTTGCAGCCTTGACAGAAAAATAAGATTTTATAAACAAATCAAAGAAGAGAGGGATGAGAGTTCCTCTTTTCTTTTGCTTAAAATAAAAGCGCTTCCTCGCAACTATTACTCATAAAAATCACCGATTTATGATAAAATGGAAATAGAAAGTTGAGATTATGAGTTATTTTAAAAAATATAAATTCGATAAATCCCAGTTCAAACTTGGTATGCGAACCTTTAAAACAGGAATTGCTGTTTTTCTAGTTCTCTTGATTTTTGGCTTTTTTGGTTGGAAAGGTCTTCAAATCGGTGCTTTGACAGCTGTTTTTAGCCTGAGGGAGAGTTTTGATAAGAGTGTTCATTTTGGGACTTCGCGTATTCTAGGGAATAGTATCGGAGGCCTCTATGCTTTTGTCTTCTTCTTATTAAATACCTTTTTCCACGAAGCCTTTTGGGTGACCTTGGTAGTTGTTCCAATCTGCACCATGTTAACCATTATGACAAATGTAGCCATGAATAACAAAGCAGGGGTTATTGGTGGTGTAGCGGCTATGTTAATCATTACCCTATCGATTCCGAGCGGGGAAACAATTTTGTACGTTTTTGCGCGTGTATCAGAAACGTTCATGGGAGTTTTTGTCGCAATTCTAGTAAATTACGATATTGATCGCATTCGGCTCTTTTTAGAGAAAAAAGAAAAATAATGTTACATTTTATAACATTATCAATTGACGTTTGTCTTTTTTTAGACTATAATAGACAGAAAGAAGGAAATTGTAAATGAAGGAAAAAGAATTTCGCCGAAATATGGCTGTTTTTCCTATCGGCAGTGTTATGAAGTTGACCGATCTATCGGCGCGTCAGATTCGTTATTATGAAGATCAAGAGTTGATCAAACCTGATCGAAACGAAGGGAACCGTCGCATGTATTCCTTGAATGACATGGATCGTCTGCTTGAAATCAAAGATTATATCTCTGAAGGTTATAATATCGCTGCCATTAAGAAAAAATATGCTGAACGTGAAGCGAAATCCAAGAAAGCGGTGAGTCAGACTGAGGTGCGCCGTGCACTTCACAATGAACTCCTCCAACAGGGTCGCTTTGCTTCGGTGCAATCACCTTTTGGTCGCGGTTAAGCAACCGCAAGTAGTCATACATTAAGGAGAAAACTCATGCCAATCACAGCTGCAGATATTCGTCGTGAAGTCAAGGAAAAAAATGTTACCTTTATTCGTCTCATGTTCTCAGATATTTTGGGAACCATGAAAAACGTCGAAATTCCTGCTACAGATGAACAGTTAGATAAAGTCTTGTCAAACAAGGCTATGTTTGATGGATCTTCTATTGAAGGTTTTGTACGTATCAATGAGTCAGATATGTACTTGTACCCTGACTTGGATACATGGACAGTCTTCCCTTGGGGAGATGAAAATGGAAGTGTTGCAGGTTTGATCTGTGATGTCTATACAACAGAAGGTGAACCATTTGCGGGGGACCCTCGTGGCAATTTGAAACGTGCTCTTCGTCACATGGAAGAAGTTGGATTTAAATCCTTCAACCTTGGACCAGAGCCAGAATTTTTCCTATTTAAACTCGATGAAAATGGGGACCCAACACTTGAAGTGAATGACAAGGGTGGCTACTTTGATTTGGCGCCTACTGACCTTGCGGACAACACACGTCGTGAGATTGTGAATGTCTTGACCCAAATGGGATTTGAAGTAGAAGCCAGTCACCACGAGGTTGCGGTTGGACAGCATGAGATTGACTTTAAGTATGATGAAGTTCTCCGTGCTTGTGATAAGATTCAAATCTTTAAACTTGTTGTTAAAACCATTGCTCGCAAACATGGCCTTTACGCAACCTTTATGGCCAAACCAAAATTTGGTATTGCTGGATCAGGTATGCACTGTAATATGTCCTTGTTTGATGCAGAAGGAAATAATGCCTTCTTTGATCCAAATGATCCAAAAGGAATGCAGTTGTCAGAAACGGCCTACCATTTCCTTGGCGGTTTGATCAAGCATGCCTACAACTATACTGCTATCATGAACCCAACGGTTAACTCATACAAACGTTTGGTTCCAGGTTATGAAGCCCCTGTTTACATTGCTTGGGCTGGTCGTAACCGTTCGCCACTTGTACGCGTGCCTGCTTCACGTGGTATGGGAACTCGTCTTGAGTTGCGTTCAGTTGATCCAATGGCAAACCCATATATCGCTATGACAGTTCTTTTGGAAGTTGGTTTGCATGGTATTGAAAATAAAATCGAAGCACCAGCTCCTATCGAAGAAAATATCTACATCATGACAGCAGAAGAGCGTAAGGAAGCTGGTATTACAGACCTTCCATCAACTCTTCACAATGCTTTGAAAGCTTTGACAGAGGATGAGGTTGTCAGAGCGGCTCTCGGAGAACATATCTATACTAGTTTCCTTGAAGCCAAACGAATCGAATGGGCAAGTTATGCAACCTTCGTTTCACAATGGGAAATTGATAATTATTTAGACCTTTACTAATAGAGACGAAAGATTGCCTGCAGGCAAACAGTCATACAGCAGTCTAAGCCATCAAATACTTAGAACCCTTAAAATAGCGATTTCGATCGCTATTTATTTTTCGAAAAATCCTCTTGACTCTTTTGCGAATTAGATTTATCATCAGACGTGTAGAAGAAAATCAAGGAGTCATTATGGAAAAATTCAATTTCAAAAACAATATCGGGCAAGAAAACACATTGCTTCAAATCGAAATCTACAAGTTTACTAATTTACTAACTTTTGCAAGCTTCAAAAATACACATCTGTAAATATTTTTTCGAAAGATATATTTGAAGCCATAGTAAATTGAGACTAGAATAGTACACTACATCTGCTAAAAAATTTCTAGAAATTAATTTAACTTTCCTAATCGATTGGTTTACATCTTATTTCAATCTACTATATTATCTCAATAAATGATGATGGAGACTGTTTTGTTTATGCTTGTCGATTTTTGAATCCTGATCGAGCGGAAGAATATTTCTACCGAGGTTGCCAAGGGGAAAATCCTGAAGATATTGAATTTTATGATGAACAATTACAGGCAGAAAAGGTGGAAGTTTTAAGTATTCGATTGGAAGTAAAAAAGTGAATTATCTACAATCTCATCAACAATAAACCTATTTCAACCCCATTATCTATAGGCGTATTTTTACGCCTTTTTATATACTTGAAGCACATAAGAAACATTATG
>NZ_VMMK01000038.1:14784-15058 GCF_013277255.1 Streptococcus sp. 2154 | reverse complement strand
AAAGAAGAAGTAGATAAGGGAACAAATCCGAAAGATCCAAACTCGAAACCAGAATCTAAACCAGTAGATCCATCAACTAATGATACAGATGGCGATGGCTTGACTGATAAGGAAGAAGTAGAAAAAGGAACAGACCCTACTAAAGCTGATACAGATGGCGATGGCTTCACAGATAAAGAAGAAGTAGATAAGGGAACAAATCCGAAAGATCCAAACTCGAAACCAGAATCTAAACCAGTAGATCCATCAACTAAGGATACAGATGGCGATGGCT